>JALYKF010000041.1 GCA_030774905.1 Chloroflexota bacterium | reverse complement strand
TTTGGGCCCATGGCCGCACGTCGGACGACGCGCCCTCGCTCGTGGTGTCGGCGTGGCCGAAGCCGGGAGCGCGCGACACCGGCCTCGAGGATCGCTTCGGGCTCGCGATCGAGGTCATCCGGCGCATCCGCGAGCGCCGCCAGGAAGCGGACATCGACCCCCGGACGAAGGTGCGGGTCGCCCTCGCCGGCGATGCGACCGCGCTCGAGCCGTTCGCCGACATCATCGCCTCACTGACGACCGCGGACGTCCGATTCGGCGGCGGCGATTCCGCCCCGACGCTCGTTCGCGCCGTCGAGATCCGCGTCGACGTGCCCCGCGATGCCGCCGCCGATCGGGCGCGGCTCGAGAAGGAGATCGCTGAGGCGCAGGCGCTCCTTGAGAAGTCGCGGTCGCTCGTGACCGACCCGGCCTTCACGAAACGTGCGCCAGCGCCCGTCGTCGAGAAGGCCCGCGCCGCGCTCGCCGAGCGCCAAGCTGCGGTCGCATCGTTGCAGGCGGAGCTCGCGAAGAAATGAAAAGGGCGGGGCTTTCGCCCCGCCCTCTTTCGCCCGCGTGACCGCGATGGCGGTTACTGGACCCTGCCGAAGGCAGTGGGTCTCAGGCTTTACCTACTGGTTGTCCTTCAGGATCTGGTTCGCCTTGACGCCGGCGGCCTTCACGCCCGCCGCGATGTCCGTGACCTTACCTGCGACGACCGCGTTGAGCAGGTCCTCGATCACCGTGCGGATGTCCTGCTGACCACGGACGTTCGGCTCCGGGACGCTCGTCCCGATGAGGTCGAACGCCTGCTTGCCCTGGACGTCCTTCTGCCATGCGGTCTTGAGCGTGTCCGTGTCGGCGGCCGACTTGCGGACCGGCATGTAGCTCGACTTGACCGCCCATTCGGCGGTCTGGGCCGGCTCCGCGAACCACTTCACGAAGAGCCACGAGGCGAGCTGCTTCTCAGGGGTGCTCTTGAACACGGCGACGTTCGCCCCGTACTGGACCGTGGCCGGCTTGGCCGGGTCCTTTTGCGGGATGTTCGTGAGGCTCCAGGTGATCGGCTGCTTGAAGCTCGACACGAAGAACGGCCGGCCGGTGCTCGACTCCTGGACGAACGCCGCCTTCGCTGTCCCGAAGTCCGTCTGGTAGTCGAAGCCCTTCGGCACGTACGCGCTGCCGTTGTCGATCATGCGCTTCATCATCGTGATCGCGTCGATGGCGGGCTGCTGGTCCCACGCGACGGTCTTCTGGTCGGCGCTCATGAGCGAGCCGCCGCGCGAGAGGACCCAGCCATTGAAGTTCGAGGCGTTGATGGTGATCGCCCAGCCGTAGCGGCTCGGCTTGCCGTCCGGCCCGGTCTTGCTCGCGGCCTTGGACGTGGCCTCGAATTCATCCCACGTCTTCGGCGCGCTCTTGCCGATCTCCTTCAGGATGTCGTCGTTCTGGTACTGGAGGAACAGCGACTTCGTGAACGGGAATGACAGGAGCTGGTTGCCGAACTGCGGGAACGTGTTCGTGTCGTAATACGGCTTGTAGATGTCGTCCTTGGACTTCGCGTCGAGGCCGTTCTTGGCGGACTTGACGTACGGATCGAGGTTGAGGACGACGTCCGCCTTCATGTAGTCGGCGACGAAGCTCTCATATGCGACCGCGAGCTCGGGGAGTGCCCCGGCCTGGATCGCCGAGAGGTTCTTCTGGTAGAGCTGCGTGTAGCTGCCCTGGTACTGCAGCGTGACGGTGATGCCCTTGCCGTTGGTCGAGTTGAACCGGTCGGCCATCGCCTGGAGCGCCGCCGCGTTGGCGCCCGTCTGGGTGTGCCAGAGCGTCAGCGCGATGGGCGAGCCCGAGAGCTCGATGTCGGCTTGCGTCGATTGCGCCGGCGCCGGGGATGCCGCCCCGCTGCACGCCGTCGCGACGACCATGGCCGCCGCAAGGATCGCGAACTGCAACCGCATGAATGCCTCCTCCGCCTCCTTGGACCCTGGGTAACCGCGCGTGCTGCCTAGACGTCCCACTAGGTATACGCAGGGGAGCTACCCGCGGATACCCGTCCTCGCCACCCCCTGGATGAGATACCGCTGCGCGAACAGGAAGATCAGGACGACGGGGGCGATCACGAAGGTGGCCGCCGCCATTTCGAGATGATATTGCGCCCCGAATTCAGTGCGGAACTGGGCCATCCCGATCTGGACCGGTCTGACCGCGTCGCTGTTCGTCACCAGGAGCGGCCACTGGAACGCGTCGTAGAACTTGAGGCCGGTGATCAGGGTGACGGTCACGAGCACCGGGATCGACAGGGGCAGGACGACCGTCCAGAGGAACCGCAGGTGCCCCGCTCCGTCCACCTTCGCCGCGTCATGGAGCTCGTTCGGGATCGACTTGAAGTGCTGGCGGAGCAGGAAGATGGAGAAGACCGAGGCGAGGAAGGGGATGATCTGCGCCTGCAGCGTGTCGCCAAGGTGCAGGTACTTCGTGACGAGCACGAAGTTCGGGATCACCGTCGCCTCGGCGGGGACCATGTACGTCGCGAGGAACAGCAGGAACAAGAAGCCTTTCCCCTTGAACTCGAGGCGGGCGAAGGCGTACGCGGCAAGGATCGAGGTCACGAGCTCCCCGATCGTGCCGATGACCATGATGACTCCCGTGTTCGTGAAGAAGGTGCGCCACGGAGCGTCCGCCCACGCGGTCGCGAAGTTCTCGAAGTGGAACTCCTGCGGGAAGAGCGTCGGCGGGAACGTCGTCGCCTCGAAGAAGCTCTTCATCGCCGTCGACAGCATCCAATAGAAGGGGAACGCGATCAGGATCGCGACGCCGGCCAGGATGAGGTGCTTCGCGACGGTCCGTCCGCGCAGCCGGCCCATCCCCCGCGGCCGCGGGAGCGATACCGCTGTCACGAGACCCTCATACGTAGTGCACCCGTCGTTCGACCACGCGGAACTGGAATTGGGTGAAGCCGAGGATCAGCAGGGCGAGCAGGATCGCCATGGTCGCGCCGAGGTCGATCCGGCCCTGCTGGAAGAACACGTGGAAGATCTCGTATGCGAGGTTCTTCGTCGTGTCCAGCGGTCCGCCGTTCGTCATGGCGTAGATCTGATTGAAGGCCGTCAATGAGCCGATGGTGCCGATCGTCGCGACGAAGAAGGTGGTCGGGCTGAGGAGCGGCAGCGTGATCTTGGTGAAGATCTGCCGCTCGCTCGCGCCATCGAGCCGGGCCGCCTCGTAGTACTCGCTCGAGATGTTGCCGAGGCCGGCCAGGAACAAGACGACCTGGAATCCGACGAACTTCCAGATGGTGAAGAGCGACACCCCGACGAGCGCCAGGCTCGGTCCCTGGGCCCACGCCGGCAGCGTCACGCCGAAGCTGCCGAAGATCAGCTCGAACAGGCCGCGCGGCTCATCGAGCCACTTCTGCGGTCCGATCCCGACGAGCTCGAGCAGGCTGTTGAAGAGGCCGTAGTTCGGGTTCATCAGCCAGTTGAAGATCACGGCCGCCGCGATGGCCGACGTGATGTACGGGAGGTAGTAGAGCGTGCGGTAGACGCCGCGGCCTCGCATCTTCTGGAAGAGGAGGTAGGCGAGGACGAGCGACACGACGAGCTCGATCGGGACGGTGATGAGGGTGTAGGTGAGGCTCACCGACAGGGAGTGCCAGAACTCCTCGGACCGCGATCCGACGAGGACCGTGGCGTAGTTGTCGAGGCCCCGGAACGGGCCCTGGACGATGTCCCAGCGGAACAGGGACATGTAGATGGCCGCGAATCCCGGCAGGAAATGGAATACGAGGAGCACCAGGAACGCGGGCAAGAGGAACGCGTAGGCCAGGATGTTCTCGGCGAGGATGCGACGGCGGCGTGCGGCTCCGACCGCAGGACGCGACATCACGCCGACCCTCACCGTGCTGCGATGATAGGGGAGCACATGCCCATCTACGACTATCACTGCGA
>JALYKF010000040.1 GCA_030774905.1 Chloroflexota bacterium | reverse complement strand
GGGACGCCAACACCTGGCCACCGAACGAGTCGGGCTCGTAGTCGTCGAAGGCCGCGGCCGGCGCGACCTCGGCGGCGACGCGCCGCTCCTTGACCGGCGGCTGGAACCGCATCGGCGTTGCCGCGGGCGCATCGGCGTCGAGTGCTGACGGGGGTCGCACCTGGCGCTCCTTGCGCAGCCGCTCGATCATCAGCTGCTCGCCGAGCTCCTGCTGTTTCAGCCGATCAACCTGCACGACGTCGTCGGGAGTCAGCGAGGGCGCGTCGGAGTCGCTCGGCCGGGCAACGTAGATCTCACGCTGCACCTTGCGACGCTCGACGAAGTCTCGCGGCGGCTGCGCGTGCGCGAGCTCGGTCGCGACGACGGCCGCCGGCTCAGCCATGGACACCTGCGCCGGTCGCGGCTCCGGCGTAGCGGTAGGGCTCGTGCTCGCGACGGGCTCGCGAGCGCTCAGCGAGAAGACCGAGAAGTCGGCCTTGGTGAATCCCGCGATGCCGGGCCGTATCGCGTCGGTGAGGGTCCAGGGCGACATGTCGGTGCCGCGGACGGCCAGGACCTTGTCGTCGGCGCGAACTTCTCGCTTGCCCACGGTGATCGCGTAGAACGGCCCGAGCTCCGGCACCTGCGGCGGCTCGTCGCCGGCGTAGTCGTAGAACCGCACGATGATGTCGCCGCGCGGCGCCCGGATCCGCATGCTGCCGCGGCGCATGCCCCCGGGCTCGTCGCCGAGCGCGCGGCGGAGCTCGAGCTCAGCCTCGAGCCAGCGCTCCACCGAACCCAGCCCGAGCACGTCGTGCTCGACCTGTTCGCGGTCGCCGATGATGCGGTTGTGCCGGATGATCAACAGCTCGAACGGGCCGAGCGGAGGCAGCTCCCGCTCCGGCGACTCGCCATCGTCGAAGAACTGCAGGTAGACACCCGTCTCGGAAGAAAGCACTTCGACGATTCAGCGTAGTGAATGCGATAGAGCTGAGCGGACGCGGACGCAGCCGTTCACTTGGCCGGTCGCTACTACAGTCAGGAACGTGAAACGTCGACTCCGCCGCTCGGTTCTGATCGTGTCCCTGGTCGCGCTGTTGTGTGGCGGGAATGCGGTCTCAGCAGTCGCCGCCTCCCCCGCGACACGCGCGTATGTCGCTCTTGGCAACTCGCTCGCAGCGGGGTTCGGTGCGAGTGATCCTGCCCGGACCGCGTACGTGCCATTGCTCTTCCGATACTTCAGCCAGCCTGAGACCGAGAACGTACGGCTCCTGCGTAACTTGTCGAAGCCGGGGGAGACCAGCGACTCGTTCATCGCCAGTCAGCTTGGACTGGCCGTCATCGCCATCGAAGACCCGAGCACCGATACGAGAGTCGTAACGCTGGACATCGGCGGGAATGACATGCTCTACCTCACGGCCGCGGAGCCATGCACGAGCAGTCCCGGTGGCGAGGCGTGCCAGACACTGATCTCACTGCAACTACAGAAGTTCGCTCTCAACTACCAGATCATCCTCGCAACGCTACAAGCCTCCCTCGCCCACGATCAAGGCAAAGAGACCCTGTTCGTGATGACCTACTACAACCCGTACGGCGGGACCGGAAACCTGTACGAGCCGTACGCCGACCTGATCCTTCTGGGCAGCGACCTTGTCATCGACTGCTCCGCGGCGCCGGGCGATCCGCGCGCCGGCCTGAATGACCTCATCGCCTGCATCGGTGCGGACTACGGCGCCGTTGTGGCGGATGTGTATCCCGCGTTCGACGACCACGCGCCACAGCTCACACACATCGGGGAAGGCGACATCCATCCGAACGACGCCGGCCACGCCCTCATCGCCCAGACGTTCATCGCCGCGGATTAACACGGCGGGTCGCGTTCCTGCATCGGTTCTGACGCGGTATGCTCGTATCGCGCAGGACCAACGTCCGCCCAAGCCCTCAATGCCGCGATCATGACTGGACGAATGACCACCACCGCCACGGCGACGCAGCCGGCATCCCACTGGGGAGTGGCCAAGCGGTAAGGCAGCTGATTCTGGATCAGCCAATCGGAGGTTCGAATCCTCCCTCCCCAGCCCGATAGCCCCGTCCCGACGGTCAGCCCGCCGCGAGGTCACCAAGCCAGTCGGCCGCGAGCGCGAGCGCCGCGAGCGACAGGAGCACGCGATGGACGTGGGGTCGGCGGGCAAGCGCCAGCGCGACGCCGAACAGCGCGAGCCCGGCGACCAGAAGGATCCCCGGCGAGCCACCGCGCGGCCGGATGAGGACGATCACCGTGGCCGCGAGCGCGAATGCTGCCCAGCACACCGCCCGCGCGGCGCCGCTGCCCAGGCGCGCCGCAAGACCTGAGGCGCCCGCCGACCTGTCCGCGACGATGTCCGGGATCGCATCGGCGAGATGGATGGCGACCACGAGCGGTGCACCGACGAGGTACGCGACCGGCACGAGCAGATCCGCGCGCCCGACGACGGCGAAGGCCGCGACCGCGAGCGTGGGAAGCGCGATCGCGAACGGCACGATGCTCGCGATCGTGCGATCGACGCCGTGGTCGTATACGAAACCGCAGGCCGTACCGAGCGCGACGAGCGCGGCGACCGCCGGGCTCACGGCAAGCGAGACGATGATGCCCGCGGCGAGGAACAGCCACGAGCCGAGCTGCGCCGCGCGCGCGGATACAACGCCGCGTGGAATGAGCCGCCACGGCTTCGTCGCCGCGTCGAGATCGCGGTCGCACCAGTTGTTGTCGAGCGCGATCGCGACCTGCGTGAGCAGGACCGCCGCGAGGAAACCGATCGTCGGTCCAGGCGGCGGAGCGCCGCGGGCGGCGATCCAGACGAACGCCAGCGCGGCGACGACCACGACCGGGATCGCGCGCAAGTGGAGGAACTCAGCCCACTCGAAGATCGCGTTGCGCACAGCCGCGACGATAGAGGCGGCGTCCGCC
>JALYKF010000039.1 GCA_030774905.1 Chloroflexota bacterium | reverse complement strand
GCTGATGACACCGAGGTGCGCGGCTGGCACGACGAGAAGACGGCCTGGCGGGTGATCGCCGCGGCCCGCAAACGGCAACTGCGCAAATGAAGCGGGACTACCGCAAGTGGAACAGCCCGGCGCTCGACCGGGACATGGAGCTCCTCGTGTTCGGCGAGCGCGGTCGGCCGGTCGTCGTCTTCCCGACCTCGATGGGTCGCTTCTACCAATGGGAGGACTTCGGGATGGTCGCCCACCTCCAGCAGCGGATCGACGACGGCCTGCTGCAGCTCTGGTGCGTCGATAGCGTGGACAGCGAGTCCTTCTACAACAAGCAGGTGGACGGGCATGCGCGCGCGCGGCGCCACCTTGCCTACGACCGGTACCTGAACGACGAGGTCGTCCCGGCCATTCGGAGGGAGAACGTCGACCCGTACCTCGATCTCCTCGGTGCCTCGTTCGGCGCGTTCCACGCCGTGGCCCTTGCGGCGCGGCACCCCGGTATCGCGAGCCGCGTCATCGGTCTCTCGGGCGCGTACGACGCCGCGAAGTGGCTCGACGGCTTTCGCGAGCAGGACGCGTACTTCGCGAACCCGCTCGCGTTCCTGCCGGGGCTGACCGACGAGCGGCAGCTGCGACCGCTCCGTGAGTCCGAGTTCGTGATCGTCACCGGTGTCGAGGACCCGAACGTCGCCGGGTCACGGAAGGTCGTCGCGACGCTGCAGGAGAAGGGCGTCCCCGCGGAGCTGCACTTGTGGGGCGGCTGGGCCCATGACTGGCCGTTCTGGAAAGAGATGGTGGATACCTTCCTATGACATCGAAATTGGTCGGTCTGATGATCGGACGAGAGAACACCTTCCCGCAGCCGTTCATCGACACGGTGAACCGGAAGGGCGAGGCGAAGGGCGTCCGGGCCGAGATGGCGATGCTCGGCGGCGCGCAGGAGCTCGAGGAGCCGAAGTACAAGGTGATCGTCGATCGCATCAGCCACGAGGTCCCGTACTACCGCGCGCACCTCAAGAGCATGGCCGTGCTCGGCACCGCCGTCGTCAACGACCCGTTCTGGTGGGAGGCGGACGAGAAGTTCTTCGAGTGCACGCTCGCGCGGAAGCTCGGGGTCGCCGTCCCGAAGACCGTCGTCCTTCCGAACAAGTCCTACATCCCCGACATCAACGAAGGGTCGCTCCGGAACCTCCAGTACCCGCTCGATTGGAAGGGGATCGTCGAGTACACCGGCATGCCCGCGATCCTCAAGCCGAACACGGGCGGCGGCTGGAAGGACGTCTACAAGGTCGACACCATGGAGCAGCTGCTCTGGGCGTACGACCAGACCGGTACGTCCACGTTCGGTCAGCGGCCCAAGACGATGATCCTGCAGGAGTTCATCCAGTGGGATGACTACATCCGGTGCATCTGCATCGGGCGCAAGCACATCAACCCGATCCGCTACGACCCGATGGCCCCGTTCCACGAGCGCTACGTCATCGACCGCCCCGTCGAGGGCAAGGTGCGCGAGCGCGCGATCCACGACGCGATCGCGCTGACCGACGCGCTCGGCTACGACATGGACACCGTCGAGTTCGCGGTCCGGGACGGGATCCTGTACGCGATCGACTTCCTGAACCCGGCGCCCGATTTCGATTCGTTCTCGATCAAGGGCGAGAACTTCGACTGGGTCCTCGAGCACATGAGCGACCTCGTCATCGACTACGCGACCGGCGTCGCTGAGCCGCCGTGGCGCAAGGATCACCGGTGGTCCCACCACATCCGCTGATCGAGTACCACGCGCTGCTCGAAGACGGGAATCTCGCGGCGGAGAGCGCCGGAGCCCTGTCCGACGGGCAGCGGGCGCGCCGGCTCGTGTTCGGCGACAGGCCGCTGTGCGTCGCCCTGCGGCCCAATCTCATCTCGCGCTGGCAGTACGACACGATCACGAAGGCGTCCGAGACCCTGTATGGGGCGTTCGACCGGCTCGAGCGGGCGCTCCTCGCGGACGACGACCTTCGACTCGAGCTCGACCTCGATGCGCAAGAGGCCGAGCTCGCGCTCGCCGATCCGGGCTTCCGAGCCTCATCGCCGTCCGCGCGGCTCGACGGCTTCGTGGGCGACGACGGCGTCATCCGGTTCGTGGAGTACAACGCCGAGTCGCCGGCGGGGATGGCCTACAACGACGAGCTCTCCGCGGTCTTCGCGACGCTCCCGGTGATGAAAGCATTCAAGAAACGCCACACGCTCGGCGCGTTCCCGGTACGAGGCAAGCAGCTCGGGGTGCTGCGGCGCGCGCACCGGCCGCGCGGCGAGCTGCGCACGATCGCGATCGTCGACTGGCGGGGACTGCCGACGCTCACGGAGTTCGAGATGTTCGCGAGCTACTTCGAGCAGCAAGGCCTGAAGGCGATCATCTGCACGCCACAGGACCTGACGTACTCGCGAAGAGCGTTACGCGCGAACGGCACGCGCATCGACGTCGTGTACCGGCGGGTCCTGACGAGCGAGCTGCTGGCGAAGCCCGATGTCGCGAAGGCCCTCGTGCAGGCGTACATGGACGGCGCGGTCACCGTCGTGAACAGCTTCCGCGCGAAGCTGCTGCACAAGAAGATGAGTCTCGCGCTGCTCTCGGACGACCGCTACGCGAAGCTGTACACGCCCGAGCAGCGGAAGGCGATCGCGACCCATATCCCGTGGACCCGGAAGATGCGCGAAGGCCACACGACGTACCGGGGCAAAGTGGTCGATCTGGTCGACCTGGTGTCGAAGGGGAAGGACGAGTTCGTGCTAAAGCCGAACGACGAGTACGGCGGCAAGGGCGTGATCCTGGGCTGGACCGTCGAGCAGCACGAGTGGGAGCAAACGATCCTCGCCGGCCTGACCGCGTCGTACGTCGTGCAGGAGAGGGTCTCCGTGCCCCGGTACGCGTTCCCGGTGCTCCTCGACCGGATCCACTACCTCGACCTCGCGATCGACCACAACCCGTACCTCTTCTGGGGTGCCGTGAGCGGGTGCCTGACGCGCCTGTCGTCGAGCGCGCTCCTGAACGTCACGGCGGGCGCGGGCAGCGTTGTGCCCACCTATATCGTCGAGTCCTGATGAACGAGCGAGGAGCGGCTTTGCCGCGACGAGCGAGACCACCAGCCTTGAGCAGTTCCCGGCGAAAGCCGGGAAGTTGAGCATGACCGGCGTTCAGCGCCTCACGATCGGCATCGAGGAGGAATTCCAGATCGTCGATGGCGATGGCCAGCTGAAGAGCCACGCCCAGGCGCTCATCGGCGCCGCGCAGCCGTACCTCGAGGAACGCGTGAAGGCGGAGATGATGCAGTCCGTCGTCGAGATCGGGACGCGCATCTGCGCCGACGTCAGCGAGGCGCGCCGCGAGATCGCGAACGCCCGCGGGACGCTCGCGACGCTCCTGAAGCGTGACGGCCTCCGGCTGGTGTCCGCGGGGACCCACCCGTTCTCGCACTGGCGGGAGCAGCTCGTCACCGAGCAAGAGCGCTACAAGGTCCTCGAGGAGGAGCTGCAGGACGTCATCCGCCA
>JALYKF010000038.1 GCA_030774905.1 Chloroflexota bacterium | reverse complement strand
GCGCCGGAGCGCGAACGCTTGATCCGCGGTGAGCCGTCCGGCGGGACCTGCGATCGCCGCCGGACGCGGCGCGAACAGCGCCGCTTCGTACGAGCGCTCGGCGATCGCGCCGTCGGAACATCCGGCGCCCAGGAGACGGGCGATGAAGCGGTCGTACTCCGCGCAGGCGCTATCGGTGTCGCCGCCCACGGCGTATGCCGCGGCGAGCCTGCGATGGGCGGTGCGGTCGTCAGGGGCCACCTCGACGGCGGCGAGCAGGGCGGCGATGGCGGCCGTGCGGTTGCCTGAGCGGCTGAGCGCGGCGGCGCCGCTGAGCAGCGCCTCAAGCTCGGCCGGGCTCGCTCGCTCGATCACCCTCGTGCTCCCTCTTTCGGGCGCCGAACGCGCCCGGTGCACCCGGATTCGGTCGCCGAGCGAACCGTACTAGCGAGCGCCGACGCCGGTCAATAGGCAGGACGGCGGTCACAGCCGGGAGTCCTATCGCCCGCTCGCCCGGTGTCACGTGACATCGGGGCGTGGCGGCCGTGGCGCGGACGTTGGGCTGCGCCCTCTGGGGCCTCGAGACCGCGCTCGTGACGGTCGAGGTCGACGTCGCGAACGGTCTGCCGCATTTCTCGATCGTCGGCCTCCCGGATAGCGCGGTCCAGGAGGCGCGCGAGCGGGTCCGGGCCGCGATCCGCAACGCCGGATTCGAGTTCCCGCTCCGCCGCGTGACCGTGAATCTCGCCCCGGCCGAGCGGCGCAAGGAAGGGACCGGGTTCGACCTGCCGATCGCGCTCGCGATCCTCCGCGCGACCGGCCAGCTGTCGGTGGATCCGGACGGACTGTGCCTCGGCGAGCTCGCCCTCGACGGGGCGCTGCGCGCGGTACGCGGGACGATGCCGCGCGTGCGCCGGGCGATGAGCGCCGGGATCACCCGGGCCTACGTGCCGGCCGGCAACGCCGGCGAGGCGGCCGCGCTTGGCGCCGAGGCCATCCCGTTCGCGACGTTGCGCGAGGTCGTCGCCCATCTGGAGGGGACGACGCGCGTCGCGCCGGTCGGCCCGCCGGCCATGGCTGCCGCACCCCACTGGCCGGACGACCTCGCGGACATCGTCGGACAGGAGACGCCGAAGCGCGCGCTGGAGATCTGCGCTGCAGGCGGTCACAACCTGTTGCTCGTCGGGCCGCCCGGCACGGGCAAGACGCTGCTCGCGCGCGCGTTGCCCTCGATCCTTCCGCCCCTCGAGGCCGACGAGGCGATCGAAGCGAGCGCGGTGCACAGCGTGGCCGGGCTCATCGACCCGGAGCATCCGCTCCTCGCCGCGCGCCCGTTCCGCGCGCCGCATCACACCGCGTCGCATCTGGCCCTCGTCGGTGGCGGTACGCCGCCGCGGCCGGGCGAAGTGAGCCTGGCCCACGCAGGTGCGCTCTTTCTCGACGAGTTCGCGGAATACCAGCCGCAGGTCCTCGACACGCTGCGCGAGCCGCTCGAGGAAGGCGCGATCACGATCTCTCGAGCGGGCGGAGCGGCGACGTATCCGGCCCGCTTCGTCCTTGTCGCGGCGATGAACCCCTGTCCGTGCGGCCACTTCGGCGACCCTGGGTCGGAGTGCACGTGCCTGCCCGACGCGGTCGAGCGCTACCGCGGCCGCATCTCCGGGCCGGTCATGGATCGCATCGACCTGCGCGTGCACGTCCCGCGTGTCGAGTACGAGCAGCTGCGCGACGACCGCGCGCGCGAGACCTCCGCGGTCGTGCGCGACCGGGTGTGCGCGGCCCGAGAGCGCATGCGCGCGCGAGGGCGCCGGACGAACGCCGGCCTCTCGATGGCGGATGTGAAGCGCCATTGCCGGCTCGATGCCGGCGCGGAGCCGCTCCTGGCCGAGGCGATGCGGACCCGAGCCCTTTCCGCCCGCGGCTACCACCGGATCCTGCGGGTTGCCCGCACCGTGGCGGACCTCGAGGCCTGCGAGCGCATCAATGCGGACCACCTCGCGACGGCGCTGCTCCTGCGCGCGGGGCCGTGATCGCGCTCCACCGCGACGACCCGGACTACCCCGCCGCGCTGCGCGATCTGCCGCAGGGCCCCGACCCGCTGTGGATCGACGGCGATCCGCGCGTGCTCGACCGGCCGTGCGTGGCGATCGTCGGGACGCGACGCATGACCCCGTACGGCGAACGCGTGGCGCGCGAGCTGGCCGCCGGCCTTGCGGCCGCGGGCGCCGTCATCGTCTCCGGCCTCGCGCAGGGGATCGACTGCGCGGCGCACGCGAGCGCGATACACGCCGGCGGCTCGTCCGCGGCGGTGCTCGGCGAGGGCATCACGTCGCTCCTCGCCAACGCGCACGGCCGCAGACGCCGCCTGGCCGCCGACCTTCGCGAGCATGGCGCCATCGTCTCGCCGTACCCGCCGCTCATGCCAGCGCAGGGGTGGATGTTCGCGAAACGCAACGCCGTCATCGCGGCCCTGGCGCGTGCGGTCATCGTGGCCGAGGCGCCGGAGTCGTCTGGCGCGCTCATCACCGCGGCCGACGCGCGTCGCCTCGGACGCCCGCTGTTCGCCGTGCCCGGGCCGCTGGGCGCCCGCGCCTCAGAAGGCACGAACGCGCTCATCGCCTCCGGTGCGGCGCGGGCCTGCCTCGGCCCGGCGGGCGTCGCCGCGGCGATCGGCCTTGTGGCGCCGCCGGAATCGCGAACGGCGGATCCAGTGCTCGACGCGCTTGCCGCCGGGCCGCTGGACCTGGACGAGCTGGCTCGGCGGGTGCGCGTGGATAAACGTGCCCTGCGCGCTCGGGTCGTGTCGCTGGTGCTGTCCGGCGCGATCGTCGATCGCGGTGACGGCCGGTTCGGGCGCGGGGCGCGCTAGCCGGTGTCGGCGGTCGCGAGCGCGGCCTTCGCGCGGTAGAGCTCGTCGTCGGCCTGGCGCAGCGCGTCCTCGGGATCGGTGCCCGCCGCCAGTCCGAAGACGATGGCGATACTCGCGGCGCGCACGCGCATCCGGTACGCGGCCTGGGCCTGCAACGCTTCGGCGCGCGCGGTTCCGGTGTCTTCCAAGGCGTCAGGAATGGTGGGCAACATCCCGACCGGCTGGGGTCACTGTTCGGTAGACGCAGCTACTGCGGCGCGACACGGATGATCCGGTCGCCGGACCCGTTGCTCGTCGTGACGTACAGCGCGCCATCGGGACCCGGCACGACCGAGCGGAGCCGCCCGTACTTCTGGTCGAGCAGCACCTCTTTGGCGACGACGGACGTCCCGGTCACGGCGAAGCGGCGGAGGTCCTGCTCCTTCAACGTCGCGACGAAGAGGGAGCCTGCCCAGTCGCCCCATTCCGGGCCGCTGACGAAGGCCGCGCCGCTCGTGGCGTACGTCACCGCGCCGGATGTCCAGACCGGATCGCTGAAGCCCTTCGCCATCCCTCCGACGCCCTCCTGGTCGGGCCAGCCGTAGTTCTTGCCCGGCTGCAGGATGTTGATCTCGTCGTTGGTGGTGGCGCCATGCTCGATCTCGAAGATGACGTCCGTCCCCGGCTGGAAGGCGAGGCCCTGCGGGTTGCGATGACCCATCGAGTACGCGTACGTGCGCGCGCCGGCGCCGGGAAGCGTCGGGTTGTCCGCGGGCACGGTCCCGTCGGTGTTCACGCGCAGGATCTTCCCGTTGAGCGAATTCGTGTCCTGCGCGAGACGGCCGTTGCCGTTCTCGCCCATCGTCACCCAGAGCTTCCCGTCTGGCCCGAACCGGAGCCTGCAGCCATCGTGGATCGGTGCGGCGAGCGGCCCGGCGCGGACGACGTAGCTGTCGAAGGTCAACGAGTCGGTGCCGGCGCGGTAGCGGAGGATCTGGTTGCGCCATTCGCCGTTGTCCATGCGCGACGCGCACACGTAGACGAACCCATTGGCGCCGAACGCGGGATCGAGGGCGATGCCCATGAGCCCGGCTTCGCCCATCGCGTGGACGTCGGGCACCTTCAGGTAGCCGAGACGTTTCGCGTTCGGCTTCGCGCTCTCGAAGATCACGATGTTGCCCATGCGCTCGGTCATGAACATCCGTCCGTCAGGTGCGAACGCGATGTCCCATGGCACGGAGAGCCCCGACTGGATGACGGTGTCGATGATCACCGGTGCACCGGAGGCGTTCGGACCCTGGCCCGTGTTCCCGCGACCACTCGCGCAGGCCGCGAGCAGGACGCCGAACAGCAGCGCACGCCCCACTGGGCGGATGTCCCTCACCAACCCGCATTGTGTCACTCGACCTGCGACACTCGTCCCTCTTGAGAGTGACGCTCGGCCGATGAGGGAAGAGCCGCGGCGCATCGGTGATCGTCTCGACGCCACCCTGCGCATCCCCGACGACATGCCGCGCGGTATCGCAGTGGTGAGCCACCCGTTACCTACGCACGGCGGGACGATGCGCAATCCGCTGGTCGCCGGCATCGCGCGCGCCATCGCGAGCCAAGGGCTGCTCGCCCTGCGCTTCAATTTCCGCGGCGTGGGTGAGAGCGCGGGACAGTGGACCGGCGGCATCGCGGAGGTCGAGGACCTTGATCTGGCGATCGCCGAAGCGCGGACCATCGCCCCGGATCTGCCGCTCGCGCTCTCGGGATTCAGCTTCGGCGCGGTGACCACGCTTCGGTGGCTGGCCCAGGGCGGTCACGCCGACGCCGTCGCGCTCGCGGGCGTCCCGTTGCGATCGGCCACCTTCCAGCCGCACGAGCTCCCGCCGGTGCCGGATGGGACGTTCATCGTCGCGGCCGAGCTCGATCAGTACGGCACCGCGGCCGAGCTGCGCGCGGCCTATCCGCGCGCGCGGATCGCGGAGATCGAAGGGGTCGACCACTTCTTTGGCGCGAAACGGAACGAGGTCGGCGTGCTCATCGCTGATGAGGTCGCGCGAGAGCTCCGCTTACACTGACGGCTCCGATGACCGCCGAAACGACCGTTCCGACCTTGTCTTCCGCGCCGTCGAAGACGCGGAAGCGGATCTTGACGGGCGATCGCCCGACCGGACGGCTCCACCTCGGCCACTACGTCGGGACGCTCGAGAACCGCGTGAAGCTGCAGACGACGTACGACACGTTCCTGCTCGTCGCGGACTACCACATGCTCACCACGCGGCTGGACCACCTGGACGAGATCGGCCAGAACGTGCGCGACGTCGTGCTCGACAACCTGTCCGTCGGCATCGATCCCGAACAGGTCACCATCTACCTGCAGTCGCTGGTGCCGCAGACGACCGAGCTGCACCTGTATTTCTCGATGCTCGTGACGGTGTCCCGCGCCCAACGCATTCCAACGCTGAAGGAGCAATTGCGCGACCATGAGATCGCGCAGCCGTCGTACGGGCTGCTCGGCTACCCGATCCTCCAGGCTGCGGACATCCTGTGCGTGAAGGGGGACCTTGTCCCGGTCGGTCGCGATCAGGAGTCGCACATCGAGCTCACCCGTGAGATCGCGCGCCGGTTCAACGAGCTCTTCGGACCGGTCTTCCCGGTCCCCGACGCACTCATCCCCAGCGACACGCTCCTGCCGGGGACGGACGGGAACTCAAAGGCCGGCAAGAGCCTCGGCAACGCCATCGATCTCGCGGACGATCCCGAGACCGTGAAGCGCAAGGTCATGGCGATGTACACCGACCCGAGCCGCATCCGGGCCACCGATCCGGGGAAGGTCGAAGGCAATCCGGTGTTCGCGTACCTGGACAGCTTCGATCCTGACAAAGCGGCGGTCGACGAGCTGAAGGACCGCTATCGCGGCGGCCGCGTCGGCGACGTCGAAGTCAAACGCCGCCTGGTGACCGTGCTGGAGGAATTCCTCGCTCCGATCCGCGAGCGGCGCGCGCGCTTCGAGCGCGACCCGAAGCTCGTCGAGCAGATCATCCAGGCCGGCAGCGATCGCGCGCGCGCGGAGGCGCAACGGACGTTGCACGACGTGCGTCAGGCCATGAAGCTCGACTACTTCGGCCTCTAAGTCCCGTCCCGATGCCGAGGCTCTACGCGCTCATCCTCTCCGGCGGCGCAGGCACGCGCCTCTGGCCTCGTTCGCGTCGCAAGAAGCCCAAACAGTTCCTCGACCTCGTGGGCGACCGCTCGATGCTGCAGGACACCGTCGAGCGGGTCACCGAGCTCATTCCCGATGAGCGGATCTTCGTCGTCGCGCCGCCCGAGCACCGCGCCCTGATCCACGAGCAGCTGCCCGAGCTGCGCACGGACCACCTGGTCATCGAGCCGTACCCGCGCGGCAATGCCGCGGCGATCGGACTCGCGATGGCCGCCCTGCACGCGTTCGACCCCGATGCGGTCGTGGCGGTGCTGCCGTCCGATCACGTGATCGAGAAGAAGAGCGCCTTCCGGAACGTGCTCCTGGCGGCGACGGCCGCCGCGGACGCCGGCTGGCTCGTGACCCTCGGCATCACGCCGGAACGAGCGGACACCGGCTTCGGCTACATCGAGGCAGGGGAGCGGATCGAGCTGAGTGCGCCGCTACCGGTCCACACGGTCAAGCGATTCATCGAGAAGCCCAAGAAGGAGGCCGCGGAGAAGCTGCTCGCGGCCGGAGGGCATTACTGGAACGCCGGCATGTTCGTGTGGCGCGTGAGCGCCATCATCGACGCGTACCGCGAGCACCTTCCAAAGACCGCGCAAGCGCTCGACGCGCTCGCGGACGCCATCGGCACGCCGCGCTACGAGAGCGTCCTCGCGGAGGTGTGGGAAGAGACCGACCGGACGACCATCGACTACGGCATCGCCGAGCGGGCGAAGAACATGGCCGTCGTGCCGGCCGACATCGGGTGGCAGGACGTGGGGAACTGGAGCCGCCTCGCCGACATCGTCCAGGCTTCGGCCCGGCTCTCGGCGGACGAGCACATCGCGCTGGACAGCGTGGGGAACTACGTCCACGCCCCGGGCAAGACGACCGTGACGATCGGGGTGAACGACCTGATCGTGGTCGAAACGGACGATGTCCTGTTCATTGCCGCGAAAGACCGGGCCGAAGATGTGAAGGCGGTCGTCGACCAGCTCACCCGGGAAGAAAAGGAACATTTGCTCTAGGTACGGGAGATACCAGGGGTGCAGGTTGCCGCCGCTGGTACCGTGGAACATGGGGAGGCGCCTGGAAGGGCGCCTTTTTCTCTAACTCGAGGTGAAATGGTCGTAGCCAAGCTAGCAGTCAAGCGGGCAAAACGGGCGGCGCCGAAGGCGCCCGCCGAGGAGCTCGAGGCCCCGGCGAAGGGCCGTGCGGGCGGGGACCTCGTCGTCGTCGAGAGCCCCACGAAGGCGAAGACCCTCGGCCGGATGCTCGGCCCCGGGTACACCGTCGAGGCCTCCTTCGGGCACATCCGGGACCTGCCGAAGTCGAAGATCGGCATCGACATGAAGACCTTTGCGCCGGAGTACGTGATCCCACCCGACTCGGAGAAGCACGCCCGGCTCCTCAAGAAGGAGGCGAAGCTCGCCGACCGGGTCTGGCTCGCGAGCGACCTCGACCGCGAGGGCGAGGCGATCGCCTGGCACGTCGCGCAGATCATCAACGTACCCGCGTCGAAGCTGCGCCGCGTGACGTTCCACGAGATCACGCCCGACGCGATCGCCGAGGCGTTCCGCAAGCCACGGCAGATCGACCAGGATCTCGTGAACGCGCAGCAGGCCCGGCGGGTCGTCGACCGGCTCGTCGGCTACACGATGTCGCCGCTGCTCTGGAAGAAGATCCGCTACGGGCTTTCCGCCGGGCGCGTGCAGTCGGTCGCATTGCGGCTCATCGTCGACCGCGAGCGCGAGATCCAGAAGTTCAAGCCCGACGAGTACTGGTCCATCGACGCACTCCTCGCGAACCACGCCGGGGAGTCGTTCAAGGCCGAGGTCATCCAGCACAAGGGCAAGAAGCTCGCGATCGGCAACGCGGCCGACGCCGAGACGCATCGCGCCGCGCTCGCCGACGCCGTCTACACCGTCGCGAGCGTCGAGAAGCGCGAGTCGTCACGGAGCGCGGGCGGCCCGTATACGACGTCGACGCTGCAGCAGGACGCATCGCGCAAGCTCGGCTACTCGGTGAAGCGCGCGATGGTCCTGGCCCAGCAGCTGTACGAAGGCGTGTCGCTCGGGCCGGACACCCCGGTCGGCCTGATCACCTATATGCGTACCGACTCGCTGCACATGGCCGAAGGGGCGTTGAAGCAGTCCAAGGACGTGATCTCGAAGGAGTTCGGCGCGCAGTACGCCCTCGAGAAGCCGCGCCACTTCAAGACACGCAGCAAGGGCGCGCAGGAGGCCCACGAGGCGATCCGCCCGACCGATCTTGCGCGCACGCCCGATCGCATGCGGCGCTTCCTGAACAAGGATCAGCTTCGCCTGTACACGCTCATCTGGCAGCGCACGCTCGCGTCCCAGATGGCGCCCGCGAAGTTCGAGAACACGCGGCTGGACGTCGGCGCGGATGGCTACACCCTGCGCGCGAACGGCCGTCGGGTCACGTTCGACGGCTTCCTCCGCGTCTATCAGGAGGGCACCGACGAGCCGGAGAAGGAAGTCACGCCGCTGCCGGAGGTCGTCGAGGGCGAGGAGCTGAAGCTGCTCGAGCTCGACGCGGCGCAGCACTTCACCCAGCCCCCGCCGCGGTTCAACGAAGCGTCGCTCGTGAAGACGCTCGAGGAGCATGGGATCGGCCGTCCGTCGACGTACGCCCCCACGATCTCGACGCTCATCGACCGGCACTACGTGCGGCGCGAGCAGCGCGCCCTCGTGCCCGAGGACGTCGGCTTCACCGTCGTCGACTTCCTCACCGAGCACTTCCCGGACATCGTCGACCTGGGCTTCACCGCGCGGATGGAGCTCGATCTGGACCGCGTGGCCGCCGGCGAGGTCGAGTGGGAGCCGGTCGTGCGCGAGTTCTTCGTGCCGTTCGAAGCGCTTGTCAAAGAGAAGACCGCCTCGGTCAATAAGTCGGACGTCACGGAGGAGGCCACGGACAAGATCTGCCCGAAGTGCGGCCGTCCGGTGATCATCAAGCTCGGCCGCTACGGACGGTTTTACTCGTGCACTGGATTCGTGAAGGGCAAGAAGGGCCAGCCGACGCCACCGGGAGGGTGCGACTACTCGGCACCGCTCGAGGGCGAGGAGCAGGGACCGGAGATCATCGAAGGCGAGGTCTGCCCGGACTGCGGCAAGCCGCTCGCGAAGAAGCGCGGCCGGTTCGGACCGTTCATCGGCTGCACCGGATATCCGGATTGCAAGTACATCAAGAAGACGCAGCAGAAGACCGGCGTCATCTGCCCGCTCTGCGGCCAGGGGGAGCTTGTGCGCCGTCGCGGCCGCGGGCGGTCAGTGTTCTACGGCTGCGAGCGCTACCCGGAGTGCACCTTCACCGCGCGAGAGCTGCCGGCGAAGACGGAGGAGCCAGCCGTGCCCGCGGGCGCGGCGGAATAGCCTGAGCCTGCGCGCGATCCCGGTCCTCGCCGACGACGGGAGCGCATGGGACGACCTCCTTCGCGCCACCGGTCGCGTCCATCTGCTGCAGACATCGGGCTGGGCCGAGGTGAAGCGCGGCGACGGCTGGATCGTGCGGCGCTTCACCATCGAGGATGGCGTGCGGCGCGCGGGCGTCGCCCAGGTCCTGCTCAAGCCCGGCCCGCTCGGCATCACCCTCGCGTACGTGCCGCGCGGACCGATCGTCGACGCGGCGGACCTCCCCGACTCGATGCGCGCGCTCAGCGATGCGCTGTCGGCCGATCGCTGCGCCGGCCTCCTCGTCGACCCGGAGCTGCCGCCGGACCCGGACCTTGTGTCGGCGCTCGCGCGCGCGGGCGCGCGTCCGGCCGGGGTGTTCGTCCAGCCGCGGCGCACCCTACTCATGGATCTGACCCACACGCCCGAGGAGCTCCTTGCGGCGATGCGGAAGAAGACCCGCCAGTACATCCACAAGGCCGAGCGCGAGAGCGTCATCACCGAAGAGACGCGCGACGTCGATCGCTTCCTGGCGGTCCTGACGAAGGTCGCCGCACGCGACCACTTCGCGATCCGCGCGCGCCCGTACTTCGATCGGCTGCTCGAGGCGTTCGGGGACAACGCGCACATGACCATGTCGCGGGTCGGGACCGAGGATGACGGCGCCCTCCTTGCGGTGCGCATCGGCGACCGCGCGTGGGAGCTGTACGGCGGGTGGTCCGGGGCCCACGGCGAATCGCGCCCGTTCTATCTGCTCAAATGGCGTTCGTTGATGGGGATGAAGCAACACGGCGTCGCCCGCTACGACATGTGGGGACTGTCGGAGCACGAGGGAGACGAGCTCGCCGGGATCGAGAACTTCAAGCTCGGCTTCGGCGGCGAGGTCGCGACGTGGGTCGGCGCGTTCGATCGGCCGGTGGTCGCGCCGCTCTACCCGCTGTGGCGGTTCGCCGGACGCCGACGCCTGGCCGCCAGCGCCCGATGACCGACGCCCCCGAGGGCTGGGACCGCGCGGCGGCGCAGGGGCCCGGCGGCCACGTCATGCAGTCGACCGTGTGGGCCGCGATCCGCGAGCAGCAGGGCTGGACCGCCGAGTTCCTCCGTCCGGGTGGCGGCCACGCGCTCGTGCTCTGGCGCCCGCTGCCCGGCGGCATGCGCTTCGGCTACTGCCCGCGCGGACCGGTCGCGTCCGATGGCGAGCTCCCCGAGGTCTTGCGCGCGCTCGCCGCGCATGCGGAGGCCGCCGCTGGCGCGCTCGTGCTCAAGGTCGACCCGGAACGCACCGCTGATGCGGCCGGTGCCGCGTTGCGGTCGGCGGGGTTCGTGCGTGGGCCCGACATCCAACCGGTCGTGGCAACGCTGGTCCTCGCGCTCGACCGCACGCCCGACGAGCTGCTCGCGGGCTTCGAGAAAGACACCAGATGGAGCGTCCGTCAGCCGGAGAAGCGCGGGGTGCAGGTGTACCCGGGCACGAGCGACCTGGACCTCGGCGCGTTCTACGACCTGTACGCGCTCACCGGTCGCCGGGCGGGGTTCATCACGCGTACCGAGTCGTACTACCGGACGGTGTGGCGCAGGCTCATCGACGCCGGGCTCGCGACGCTGTGGCTGGCCGAGCACGAGGGCCGGCCGGTGGCCGGCGCGATGACCTGGCACTGCGGCGACCGCGAGGTGTATCAGTACGGCGCAACGAACGACGCCGGGCGCAAGGTGTACGCGGCCTACGGACTGCTCTGGCGCTGCATCGTGGAAGCGCACGCCCGCGGCGCGAAGATCTTCGACTTCGGCGGGATCCCGGCCGATCCGGCCGACACGCGCGATCCGATGCACGGGCCGTACCAGTTCAAGAAGGGGTTCGGCGGTACGGTCACGCACTGGGTGGGCGCGCACGATGCGGTGCCGCGGGCCTTCGCGTATCGGGCCTTCCTTCTGCTCGAGCCCGTCTACACGCGCGCGCTGCAGCTGCGCCGCGGCCGCGGAGGCAGCGAGTGAAGCTCGGCGCGCTCCTCGCGCAAGCGAAGATCCCGCTTCCCGATGCCGCGGCGGACATCGACGTCCGGGCGATCGCGTACGACTCTCGCAAGGTGAAGCCGGGCTCGCTCTTCGTCGCCGTACCGGGATTCCATCGTGACGGCACGGACTTCGTGCTCGCGGCTATCGCCAACGGCGCGGTCGCCATCGTGGTCGAACGGCCGGTCCCCGCGGATGTGCCGGTCGCCGTCGTTCCCGACACGCGTGCCGCGCTCGCCGATCTCAGCGCGGAGTTCTTCGACCACCCGACCCGAACGCTGAAGATCGCCGCGGTCACGGGGACGGACGGCAAGACGACGACGGTGCATCTCGTGTCGGACGTGCTTGCGGCCGCCGGCGAGCGCACCGGCTACGCGACGACCGTCGACTTCAAGCTCGCGGATCACGAGTGGCAGAACGACACGCGCCAGAGCACCCAGGAGGCGCTCGAGCTCCAGGAGTTCTGCGCCGAGCTCCTTGTGGCCGGCGGGACCTGGGGCGTGCTCGAGGCGACGTCGCACGCACTCGCGCTCCGGAAGATCCGGAACATCGACGTCGACGTGGCGGTCTTCACGAATATCACGCCCGAGCATCTGGACTTTCACGCCACGCTCCAGGAGTACCTTCGCGCGAAGGGGATCCTTTTTGAGATGCTCACGCAGGGACTGGACAAGGGCGTGCCCAAGACCGCGGTCCTCAACGCCGACGATCCGCACTGGCGCTACCTCGCCGATCGCGCCGCCGGCGCGCGGGTGATCTCCTACGGGATCGACGCGCTTGCCGACGTGCAGGCCGCCATCCTCGCCGCCGACGCGAACGGCTCGCGGATCAAGATCACGGCCGGAGGCGAGAGCGTGGAGCTGCAGCTTCCGCTCGTCGGTCGCTTCAACGTGCACAACGCGCTGGCCGCGACGGGCGCCGGCCTCGCCGCCGGCGCCACGCTGGCCCAATGCCGTGACGCGCTCGCAACTGCGGTACCGGTGCGCGGCCGGATGGATCGCATCGACGCCGGGCAGCCGTTCACGGTCATCGTCGATTACGCACACACCCCGGAGTCGCTCGAGAAGGTCCTTGCGCTCCTCCGCCCGCTCACGGCGGGAAAGCTGATCGCCGTGTTCGGCAGCGCGGGCGAGCGCGATAAGACGAAGCGGCCGAAGCTGGCCGCCGTCGCGTCCAAGTACGCGGACCGGTTCTTCATCACACAAGAGGATCCCCGGCTGGAGGATCCCGCCGCGATCCTTGCGGAGATCGAAGCCGGAGCCGTCGAGGCGGGGAAGCAGCGTGACCGGGACTACCAGGTCATCGAAGATCGCACCGCCGCGATCAATGCGGCCATCGCGGATGCCGGGGAAGGTGACACCGTCCTCCTCGCGGGCAAGGGCCACGAGGGCTCGATCATCGTCGGTGAGGAGAAGCTGCCGTGGGACGAAGCGGGCGCGGCGCGGGCGGCCCTCCGCGCGCGCGGGTTCGCGGAGTGAACCGGATGCGCGCCGCGGGTGCGGCCGCGGTCCGGGCCCAGACGCGCGCGTACGGCGATCACGTCGACGTCCTCGTGGCGCAGCTGCGCACGGAGATCGGCGTGCCCGCGGTGCCCGCAGGCACCGCCGCGCTGGTCGTGTTGATGGGGTATCCCGGCGTCGGGAAGACGCACTGCGCGCGGCTGCTGGCTGCGCGTCTGGCCGCCGCGCACGTCGCCAGTGACGAGCTCCGCAGCCGCCTGTTCATCGCCCCGACGTACGCGAGCGACGAGAACGCCACCGTGTTCAAGTGCGTCGACGCGCTGGTGGACGGTCTGCTCGCCGAACGCCATCGCGTGATCGTCGACGCCACGAATCTCCTCGCGAGCTATCGCGCCGCCAGCGTCGGTGCGGCGGCGCGGCGCGGCGCACCGATCGTCTTCGTGCGCGTCACGGCCGATGAGCCGTCGATCCGCGGCCGGCTGGCCCAGCGTCGCGCCGCGCGCGCGGCGCACGATCACTCCGACGCCGATGAAACGGTGTACGAGCGCATGCGCGATCGACCCTTCGAGCCGCCGGCGCAGGGATACCTCGAGCTCGTGAACGGTCCGGCGGTGGACGAGAACGTCGCGCGGGTCGCGGCCGAAGTGGAGCGGCTGTGCGGCTCCGCGACCTGATCTTCGGCGGGCTCGCGGTCTTGCTCCTGGTGGGCTACATCGCCGTGGGCCAGCGCGTCGCGCCCCTGCTCCTGCCGAGCGCGGCCGCGACGGCGACACCACCGCGCCCGACGGGCAACGTGGCCGCCCCCACGATCGGCGGGACGATCGCGTTCGTCCTCCGCGGCGATGTGTTCGTGTTGAACGGGGGCCAGTACGCCTCCCGGACGGAAGAAGGTCGTTCGCAGACCCCGGCGCTCAGCCCGGACGGGCAGTCGATCTACTTCACGAGGGTCGAGCAGATCGACGGCAAGAGTCAGGTGGACGGCGCGGTGGTCAACGCCCGGCTCGGCTACAGCGACATCGTTCGGAAGCCGGCTGGTGGGGGAAGCGAGGAGATCCTGCTCGACGGCCTGACCAAGATCGCGAGCGGATTCCACCAGGTCAAGTGGTACCTCTCACCGGCGCCATCACCCGACGGCAAGCGTCTCGCGGTGATCGAGGCGGATCCCGACGGCTCCTCCGATCTGATCCTCCTCGACCTGACCGCCACGAAGAAGGCGCCGACGGTCCTGTCGAACGGCGCCGACTGGACCGATCCGGCGTGGTCGCCCGACGGGAAGACGATCGTCGTGACCGCGTACGACAACGGCGCGCCGGAGCTGCTCCTCAAGCCGGCCGATGGGATCAGCCGCTCGACACCGTTGCACGGTCTGCCGGCCGGCGAGCCGTACCGGCCGGCGTTCTCGCCCGACGGGAAGTGGATCGTCTACACCCTGCGGCACGACGGACGGAATGACCTGCACGCGTTCGAGCTCGCGACGGAGCGCGACGTCGCGCTCACGACCGACGGGGAGAGCTGGAATCCGACGTTCTCGCCGGACGGCACGCAGCTGGCGTTCCTCCGCTCCACCGCCTTCATCATCGATGTTTGGGTGATGGATCTCGGCGGGGCGCTCACGAGCGGGGGTGCGCCCAAGGGCACGCAGAAGATCACGAAGGGCGAGGGCGTCGACGGCGCAAATCGTCCGAGCTGGAGCCGCTAGACGAGTCTCCGGCGGATCTGTGCGGAGACGAAGTCCATCGCGGCGACGGTGATGACGATGAGCAGGATGATCGTGCCCGCGGTCGGGTAGCGCAGCAGCTGGATGTTCTGGAACAGCGCGACGCCGATGCCGCCTCCGCCGACGAGCCCCAGGATCGGCGCAAGGCGGACGTTCGTGTCGAGCCGGTAGATGCTGAAGCTCACGAACGGGTTGAAGAGCTGCGGCAACACCGCGGTCCAGATGACCTGGAACCGATTGGCTCCGGTGGCCGTGATCGCTTCCAACGGCCCGGCGTCGATCCCCTCGATGGCCTCCGAGTACAGCTTGCCCATGACCCCGACGTTGTGGAACGCCAGCCCGAACACCCCGGCGGCGTTGCCGAGGCCGAACAGGATGACCATGACGATCACGACGATGAGCACGTCGATAGACCGGATGATGGTGAACGCGAGGCGCATGACGACATAGATCGCGTTCGTGATCGGGTTGCCGGCCATGATGTTCCGGGCCCCGAGGAACGAGAGCGGGATCGCGACGACCATCGCGAGCGCTGTCCCCATGATCCCAAGGAAGATCGTGATGAT
>JALYKF010000037.1 GCA_030774905.1 Chloroflexota bacterium | reverse complement strand
CCCAGGATGATGACCTTGCGGCCGATCTTGTCGGACAGCCAGCCGAAGAACAGGAAGAACGGAGTGCCGAGGGCGACCGCCCACAGCATGATCGGGTACGACTGCAGGAAGGTGAGCTTCAGGTACGAGGTCATGAAGAAGTTCGCCTGGAACTGACCCTGGTACCAGACGACGCCCTGGCCGGCCGTGAGGCCGAGGAGCACGAGGGCGATGGTGCCGATCTTCCGGCCGGAGAAGCTTTCCTTGGCCCAGGCCCTGGTGTTCTTGGTCGTCTCGCCGCGGGCCTTGAGGCGCGCGAAGAGCGGAGTCTCCTGCAAGCGCATGCGGATGTAGAGCGCGAAGAGCAGCAGGAGGAACGAGATCAGGAACGGGTAGCGCCAGCCGGTGCTGGCGAAGTCAGCCGCGCTCATGTTCACGCGGAACAGGAGGATCACGGCCAGCGCGAGGAAGAACCCGAGTGTCGCGGTGGTCTGGATCCAGGCGGTCATGAAGCCGCGGCGATGGTCCGGCGCGTGCTCCGCGACGTAGATCGCGGCGCCACCGTATTCGCCGCCGAGGGCGAGGCCCTGGGCCAAGCGCAGGCTGACGAGAATGATCGGGGCGAGGATGCCGATGGTCTTGTAGTCAGGTAGCAATCCCACGATGACCGTGGCGAGACCCATGATCGAGATGGTCATGAGGAACGCGTACTTGCGGCCGATGACGTCGCCGATACGGCCGAAGACGACCGCGCCGAACGGACGCACCAGGAAGCCTGCCGCGTACGCGGCGAACGCCGAGAGCGCGGATGCCGTCGGGTTGTCGTTCGGGAAGAAGATCGGAGCGAGGAACGGCGTCAGCGTCGCGTAGAGATAGAAGTCGTACCACTCGATGATCGTGCCCGCGGAGGAGGCGCCGATAACGAACGGAAGCCCGTACGTCGTTCGCCACCCTCCGGTCCGCGGGGTCGCCGTTGTTGCCAAGATGCCCCTCCTTCGAAATCGCGATGCCCATCCTTACGTGTGACGCGGTCACAGCATCGGATCGGTCGAGCCCCTGTTCTGTCCCCACCACCTCCCGGAGGCGCAGAGCGCCCCGAATGGGCGTATTTAGGGCTTAATTCGGGGTGCCGTCAAGGACCAGCCGACTCAAGGCGTACCGCGGGGCGGAACTAGTCGTCCTTGCCGGTGGAGCCGCGGATGGTCTCGACCACGCTCGCGTCCGCGAGGGTCGTGGTGTCCCCCAGCGGCTGGCCGTTGGCGATGTCGCGGAGCAGCCGACGCATGATCTTGCCGGAGCGGGTCTTCGGCAGCTCAGGCGTGAACATGATGGTCTTCGGCCGGGCGATCGAGCCGATCTTCGAGACGACGTGCTCGCGAAGCTCCTTGGACAGGGCCTCGCTCGAGTCGTTGCCGCCGCGGAGCGTGACGAAGGCGAAGATCGCCTGGGTCGTCACCGGATCCTCGCGGCCGATGACCGCCGCCTCGGCGACCTTCGGATGTGAGACGAGCGCGGATTCCACCTCGGTCGTGGAGATGCGATGGCCCGAGATCTTCATCACGTCGTCGACGCGGCCCATGAGCCAGAAGTAGCCATCGGTGTCGCGCTTCGCGCCGTCGCCGGCGAAATAGCGACCGGGGTATCGGCTCCAGTAGGTCTCCTTGTAGCGCTTGTCGTCGTTGTAGATCCCGCGAAGCATCGCCGGCCACGGGCGCGTGATCACGAGGTAGCCGGCCTGGCCGAGCGGGACGCTCTTCCCGTCCTCGTCGACGACGTCTGCCTTCACGCCCGGGAACGGGAAGGTCGCGCTGCCTGGCTTCGTCGTCGTGATCCCAGGGAGCGGCGAGATGAGGATCATCCCCGTCTCCGTCATCCACCACGTGTCGACGATGGGACACCGGGCGCCGCCGATGTTCTGGTGGTACCAGAGCCAGGCCTCGGGGTTGATCGGCTCCCCCACCGACCCGAGGAGCCGGAGCGAGCTCAGGTCGTGCTTCTCCACGTACTCCGATCCCCACTTCATGAACGTGCGGATCGCGGTCGGGGCGCAGTACAGGATCGAGACCTTGTACTTCTCGATGATCGACCACCATCGATCCTTGTCCGGGAAGTCCGGCGTGCCTTCGTACATCACACCCGTGACGCCATTCGCGAGCGGTCCGAACACGATGTAGCTGTGCCCGGTGACCCAGCCGATGTCGGCCGCGCACCAGTACACGTCGTCGTCCTTGACGTCGAAGACCAGCTTCGTCGTCGTCGCGACACCCGTGAGGTAGCCAGCGGTCGTGTGGACGATCCCCTTTGGCTTCGCGGTCGTGCCGCTCGTGTACAGGAGGTAGAGCATGTGCTCGGCGTCCACGGCCTCGGCCGGGCACTCGGCCTTCTGGCTGGCCACGATGTCGTGCCACCAGACATCCCGGCCGTCGGTCCACGCGACCTGCTGCTTCGTGCGCCGGACCACCAGGACCTTCTCGACCGTTGAGGTCTGCGCGATCGCATCGTCGGCGTTCTTCTTCAGCGGGACGACGTTCCCTTTGCGGTAGCCGCCGTCGGCCGTGATGACCAGCTTGGCCCCGGAGTCCCCGATGCGGCCGGCGAGCGCTTCGGCGGAGAAGCCGCCAAAGACGACGGTGAAGGGAGCGCCGATCCGCGCGCAGGCGAGCATCGCGACCGGCAGCTCGGGGATCATCGGCATGTAGATGGCGACCCGGTCGCCCTTCCGGACGCCGAGCACCTTCAGCGCATTGGCGCAGCGCTGGGTCTCATCAAGGAGGTCCTGGTAGGACAGGGTGCGGGTGTCGCCCGGCTCGCCCTCCCAGTGGTAGGCGACCTTCGCGCCCTTGCCGGCCTTCACGTGGCGATCGAGGCAGTTCTCGGAGAGGTTGAGCTGCCCGTCGGCGAACCACTTCGCGTAGGGCGGCTCCCACTCGAGGACGGTGGTGAACGGCTTCCGCCAGGTGAGGGTGCGAGCCTGCTCGGCCCAGAAGCCCTCGAAGTCCTTCTCGGCGCGCTCGTAGATGGACGGGTCGCCGGCGTTCGCACGCCGCACGAATTCGGCCGGTGGCGGGAACGTCCGCGTCTCGGTCCCGAGCGTGTCGAGGGCGGAGCTTTGGGTGGTCTCGGACGACATGAGCGGTCCCTCCTGAGGCTCAGGAAATCTAGCGGCTCAGAGCGCCGAAGGGCGGCCGGTACGAAGGGCGGCGAGGTGGGCGTGGTAGTGGTTGGGGATCGTGAGCAGCCAGCCGAAGCAGTTCATCGGACCCAAGACCTACGGTCCGGCCCCTCGCTTCGCAGGGGCCGCAAGAACGGGTGGTCGGCTGTTTTGGTCGCATCCGGCTCCGGCGGGAACTCCGTGCCGAGCCGCTGCGCCGCGGTGGCCGCCTTGTCCGCAAGCGAGCGAATGCCGTCCCGGGTGACCGCCCCGGGCGCCGGACGGGGCTGGCCGGTGTTGCCGGCCTGCTCCCCCCGGGCGAGGCGCAGCGCGATCAGGGAGACGCCCCGTTCCACGATGAGCAGGTGGACGGCGATCTGGCCGATGCCCCAATCATCCGGGGTGCCATGTACGAGGTCGGCGTCGGTCGTGTCCTCCACCAAATGGAGTAGAGCGCGACGTCCCTCGGTGGCGCCGGCGGTCAGCAGCCGGATCGTCTCCTGGATCCAGGCCGGTCGGTCGGTCGGGTTATCCACGATTATCAGCGACATCAGGGACATAATGCCCCGCGCACATGCACAATGCAGGGGAAATACGCCCGAATGGGCTTAAGTGGAGGATCGGCAGGGTGGCCTCAATGACGAAGTCGCAAACGATGGCGACGCTCGCAGAAAAGACGGGTCTTTCCAAGAAGCAGACCGCGGAGTTCCTCGACGAGCTGAACAACCTGGCGTACAAGGAAGCCAAGAACGGGTTCACGATCCCGGGCCTCGGAAAGCTCGTGATCGTCGACCGCAAGGCGCGGCTCGGCCGCAACCCCGCGACCGGCGCCGAGATCAAGATCCCCGCGAAGCGCGTGCTGAAGTTCCGGATCGCCAAGCAGGCGAAGGACGCCACCATGGCGAAGCCGAAGGGGAAATAAGCAGCGCAGCCCTTAGCACTTATCTGACGCGAGCGAGGTCCGACATCGCATGAGCCGCCCGCATATCGCGGAGCTCTCGGTGAAGGACCTCGCTCTCGTTTCAGAGCTGCGCCTCGA
>JALYKF010000036.1 GCA_030774905.1 Chloroflexota bacterium | reverse complement strand
CTCGTCCGATTCCTCGCGCAGCAGTACGTCGAGCGCGATGGCGTCGAGCAACGCTTCTTCGCCGGGTGCTGGGGCATCTTTGGGCACGGCAACGTGGCCGGTATCGGGCAGGCCCTCGCGCAGTATCCGGAGGCGCTGAAATACCACCAGGCGCGCAACGAGCAGTCCATGGTCCACATCGCCGTCGGCTACGCGCGTATGAAGGACCGGCTCTCGACATTCGCGTGCACCTCATCGATCGGGCCCGGCGCGACGAACCTCGTAACGGGCGCTGCGCTCGCCACGGTGAACCGCATCCCGGTGCTCCTCCTGCCGGGCGACGTGTTCGCGTCTCGTGCGCCGGATCCGGTGCTCCAGCAGCTCGAGCAGCCGGCCCGCGGCGACATGACGGTGAACGACACGCTGCAGGCCGTGTCGAAGTACTGGGATCGCATCACGCGGCCGGAGCAGATCCTCGGCTCGGCGCTGAACGCGATGCGCGTGCTCACGGATCCCGCCGAGACCGGCGCGGTCACGCTCGCGTTGCCCCAGGACGTGCAGACCGAGGCGTTCGACGTCCCTGACGAGTTCCTCGCGAAGCGGGTGTGGCACATCGACCGCCGCGCGCCGGACGGCGCGGCGTTCGCTCGCGCGATCGAGCTGATCAACGCGGCGCGGCGGCCGCTCATCGTCGCCGGCGGCGGCGTGATCTACAGCGGCGCGACCGAGGCGCTGCGCGCCTTCGTGGAACGCAGCGGTATCCCGGTGGCCGAGACGCAGGCGGGCAAAGGCGCGCTCCCGTACGACCATCCCCAGGCACTCGGCGCGATCGGCGCGACCGGCACGTTCGCAGCGAACCGCGTGGCGCGCGACGCCGACGTGGTCATTGGCATCGGCACCCGCTGGACGGACTTCACGACGGCGTCAAAGACGCTGTTCGAGGGCGCGAGCGTGCGCTTCATCAACCTGAACGTCGCGAGCGTCGACGCGTTCAAGCTGAACGCGATCCCGCTCCTGTGCGATGCGCGCGCGGGTCTCGAGGCGCTCTCAGCCGCCGAGTGGGTCATCGACGAGCGCTACCGCACGAAGGCCGAGAAGCTCCACGCGGACTGGGACGCGGAGGTCACGAAGCTGTACGCGGCTGAGCACACACCGCTGGCCCAGAGCGCCGTCATCGGCGCGGTCAACGCCGCGGCCGACCCGCGCGACGTCGTCGTCTGCGCGGCCGGCTCGATGCCCGGCGACCTGCACAAGCTGTGGCGCACGCGCGATCCGAAGGGCTATCACGTCGAGTACGGATACTCGTGCATGGGCTACGAGATCCCGGGCGGGATCGGCGCGCGGCTGGCCGCGCCGGATCGCGATGTGTTCGTCATGGTCGGCGACGGGTCGTACCTCATGTCGCCGGGCGAGCTGACGACCGCCGTCGGCGAAGGCGCGAAGCTCATCGTCGTGCTCGTCGACAACCATGGCTTCGCCTCGATCGGCGCGCTCTCGCGCTCACTCGGCACGAACGGCTTCGGCACCGCGTCGGAGCTCGCGATCGACTTCGTCGCCAACGCCCGGAGCCTCGGCGCGCGGGCGGTGCGCGCGGGCACGATCGCGGAGCTGCGCGCCGCGCTGGCCGAGGCGAAGGCCGCGACCGAGACGACGGTCATCGTCATCGAGACCGATCCGCTGGTGGGCGTGCCGAGCTACGAGTCCTGGTGGGAGGTCGCGCCGGCCGAAGCGTCCGAGCAGGAGGGCGTGCGCAAAGCCCGGCAGGACTGGTCCACGAATAAGAAGCGCCAGCGCCACCACATCTAATGGAGCTTCTGATCCGTGGCGGCGAGCCGGCACGCGATGGAACGATGATCTCCGTCACGCCGCAGCGCGCGAACTGGCGGTACGTCGGATTCGAGGCCGTGCGGCTTGCCCCGAACGCGTCCAGGTCGTGGACCTTCGCCGATCGTGAAGCCTGCGTGGTCCTGCTCGGCGGGCCGTGTCAGCTGCGGGCGGCGGAGCAGCGTCTCGACGCCACGGACGGCCGCGCGTCTCCGTTCGATGGCGCGCCGCACGCCCTGTACGCGCCGCCCGAGACGGAGATCACCGCGACCGCGGGAAGCGGCGCGTGCGAGCTCGCCATCGGCAGCGCGCCCGCGACGAAGGGCGCGGCGGTCCAGCTGTTCCGGCCGTCCGATGCGCGTCTCGAGATGCGCGGCAGCGGCAACATGGAGCGGCGCATCCATCACCT
>JALYKF010000035.1 GCA_030774905.1 Chloroflexota bacterium | reverse complement strand
CCGACGGCGATGCGCCGATCTACGGGATCAACACCGGCTTTGGGGATCTGTCGCAGGTCCGGATCCCGCGCGCGGACCTGGCGAAGCTGCAGCTCAACCTCCTGCGGAGCCACGCGGCCGGCGTCGGTGACGAGCTGCCGGCGGACGTGACCCGCGCGATCCTGCTCCTACGCGCGAACACGCTGGCCACCGGCCGCTCGGGCGTTCGTCCCGAGACCATCGATCTGCTGCTCGATCTCCTCAATCGCGGGGTGCATCCGGCGATCCCGATGCACGGGAGCGTCGGCGCATCTGGCGACCTCGCGCCGCTCGCGCACGCCGCGCTCGTGCTGGTCGGTGAGGGCGAGGCGACATTCGAGGGCAAGCGGATGAGCGGCGCGGACGCGTTGAAGCGCGCGGACCTCAAGCCGCTTGAGCTCGGGCCAAAGGAAGCACTGGCGCTGATCAACGGGACCCAGGTGATGACCGCGATCGGCTGCCTCGCGCTGCACGACGCCGAGGTCCTCTGCACGTCGGCCGACATCATCGGCGCGCTCTCGGCAGAGGCGCTGCGGGCGACGGACGCGGCGTGGGACGCGTCGCTCAACGGCGCGCGCCCGCATCCGGGGCAGTCGGTCGTCGCCGCCAATCTGCGCCGTTTGGTGCACGGAAGTCCGATCATCGCGTCGCACAAGCTCGGCGATCCGCGGGTGCAGGACCCGTATTCCATCCGATGCATGCCGCAGGTCCACGGGGCGTCGCGCGATGCGCTCGCGTACACCCGGCGGGTCCTCGAGATCGAGATCAACAGCGTGACCGATAACCCGCTCGTGTTCGCCGAGGAGAAACGGATCGTGAGCGGCGGCAACTTCCACGGCCAGCCCGTCGCCATCGCGCTCGATCTCGCCACCATCGGCGTGGCCGAGCTCGCCGACATCAGCGGGAGCCGCATCGATCGCATGACGAACGGCCGGACCAGCGGGCTGCCGGCGTTCCTCTCCCCGGACCCCGGGCGGCACTCCGGATTCATGGTGGCGCAGTACACCGCCGCCGCCCTCGTCGCGGAGAACCGGCTCCGATCGATGCCCGCGTCGGTCGAGTCGATCCCGACGTCCGCCGACATGGAGGATCACGTGAGCATGGGCGTGCACGCGGCGCACAAGCTCGCGGCCGTCGTGACGAACACCCGCAACGTCCTCGCGATCGAGTCGCTGTGCGCCGCGCAGGGCCTCGATCTTCTGGGGATGACGAGCTCGGCCGGCATCGAGGCAGCCCGGCGGGTCGTCCGCGAGCACGTCCCGAAGCTCGGGGTGGACCGATCACTGGCGCCTGACATTTCCACGATGCGCGACGTCATCAGCCGCGACCTGCTCGCGACGGCTGTCCGCCATGCGTCCGGAGAGATCGACTAGCCGTTCTTAGCCCGGATTCATGCTGCCCGGCGGCTGCCGTGGTGCACTGATGCGCATGCACGGACGACGCGGGCCCCTGATCAGCTCGGTGAACGCGCTCCGCGCGCTCGCGACGGGCATCACGGCGTTCAGCCTCGTGGGGATGACCGCCTACGCCGGCGAGCACCTGCACAACACGACCGCTCCGCTGCAGCCCGCGGCAGTGGCGAGCGCCACCTCCACCCCAGCCGCCACCACGGCCCCAACGACCGGGCGCCTGCAGCTGACGCGAGGGGTCGCAACGACCACCGCGCGCCCGGTCACAACCACGCACCGCAGCTAGGCGATGACCGACGCGATCTGGATCATCGCGCGCTCCACCGGCACCGCCGCACTGGTGGCGCTCGTCCTCTCGGTCCTTTCGGGCATGGCCCTGCGCTCCGGCGCGCTCGCGTGGCTCTCGCACAACCGCGGCGTCCGCGCGATCCACGATCTGACGAGCGTCCTCTGGCTGCCGCTCGCGATCGCACACGTGATCGCGCTGATGCTCGATCCGTACGCGAAGATCGGCTTCGCGGATCTGGTCGTCCCGTTCCTCGTCTCGTACGGATCGTTCGCCGTCGGGCTCGGCACGATCAGCCTGCAGCTCATCGTGGTGGTGCTGATCTCCGCGCTGCTGCGGGATCGGCTCTCGCATCAGGGCTGGCTCGCGATCCATCGTCTC
>JALYKF010000034.1 GCA_030774905.1 Chloroflexota bacterium | reverse complement strand
CGAGTCGGCGGCCGTGCAGTTCACCTGACAATGCGGGTCTCCTTTGACGCGGTTGGGGATACGAGGATCTCGTTCAGGTCCGCGATCGCGGCGCGCAGCCGGGTCTTCTGTTCCGCGCTGAGACCGTCGAAGGCCCGGACCATCGCCGCGGTCATGAGCTCGCCCACGCGATCGCGCTCGGCATGGCCTTTGTCGGTGAGCTCCACGACGACCGCCCGCCGGTCGGTCGGGTCATCGATCCGGCGCACCTGTCCGTCGGCCACGAGGCCTTCGATCACGTCGGTGATCGCCGACGGCGTCGAGCCGCACAGCAACGCAAGCTCGCCGGCCCGGATGGCGCCGCGGCTCTCGAGGATGCCGAGGGTCTTGAACCGGCCGAGCGACCCGCCGCCACCTTCGCGGACGGCCGTCGCCCAGACCTGCCCCATGAACGGGAACAGGGCGAGGAGCTGCCGCGCCGCGCGGACATCGCTCTGGGATGGGGCTTTGGCCGGCGCTGCTGGTGCCATTAGTCGCCTTTCCGGATAATTCGGTCACCGTAATATACGGGAGCCGAACGGGTGGCGCCAGCCGCGTTTCGCATCGTTGGCAACACTTCGGACCTGCATCGTCCGGGGTGTGGTCGTACGCTGCCGCCCCTGGACTGGCGATATGGCCGCTAGGTGATCCGGCTCATCGTGCTGCTGCTCTGTATCGCGGACGTGGTACTCGCGTTCGCCCTGTCCGTGCCGGTCGTCGTGTCCGGGTACGAGGATTGGATCGGGGTACGCGGCGATCCCGACGCGACGGGCCCCACGAGGCAGTGGACGTTGTATTCGGTCGTTGCCCGGGACGCCCTCGCGCTCGGCATCGGTGTCGCGACCACGATCTTCGCGTGGGAGCAGCAAAAGCGCCGTGACCCGCTGATCGGACATCTGGTCGTCGGGTGCGCCCTGCTGTTGGCCGCACCGGTGATCTACACCGTGACCCACTAGCCCACACCACCGCTGGCACCTCACAGCCGGGTGACTCGGGCCGTTCTAGGGTCATGACCATGCGGATCGCGATCACCTTCGTGGCCTGCGCCCTCATCTGGGGCAGCACGTTCCTGGCGATCCGCTTCGGCAATGAAACGACGCCGCCGGTGTGGGCCGCCACCATCCGCCTGGCCCTCGCGTCCGTGCTGCTGTTCGGCATCACAGCCGCGTTCCGGATGCCCCTCCCGCGCGGCCAGGCGCTTCGCGGCGCGGCGCTCTGGGGCCTGTTCAACCTCGGCGTAAACCTGTCGCTCCTGTATATCGGCGAGACGACCGTGCCGAGCGGGATCGCGGCCGTCCTGTTCGCGACGGTGCCGCTCACGACCGCGCTCCTCGCCGCGGCGTTCGGTGTCGAGCCGCTCGTCACACGGAAGGTCATCGGAGCGGTCGTCGCCATCGGTGGCGTCGCCGTGATCTTCGCCGGCGAGCTCGGCGTCTCGGTCCCGCTCGCGGGGCTGCTGACGGTCTTCGGCGCCGCAAGCGCGGCGGCGCTCGCGAACGTGCTGCTGAAGCGGGCGCCGAAGCAGCAGGTGATCCCGTTGAACGCGATCGGCACGGCTGTCGGTGCCGCCGTGTGCCTCGTCGTGAGTCTGGCCGTGGGCGAATCGCACGCGATCCCTCAGACGGCGGCGGCGTGGATCCCGATCCTCTACCTGACAGTGGCCGGATCGTGCGGCGCGTTCGTCCTGTTCTCCTGGCTGGTGACGCACTGGTCCGTATCGAACGCGAGCCTGCTCGGGGTGACCGTCCCGATCATCGCGGTGATCCTCGGTGGGCTGGTGAAGGGCGAGCAGCCCGCGGCGCTGACGTACGTCGGCGCGGCGATCGTGATCAGCGCGATCCTGATCGCACTGCGGGCGCCGCACCCCCACGCCGCGCCCCGGAGGGTCGCGGCCGAGGCCGACGAGCCAACGCGCACCCGGGCAGATGCCCGTTGAGGACGCCCGTCGCGTGCAGGATCGACTCGGCGATCGTCGGGCCGACGAACGTGAAGCCGCGCGCGCGCAGCTCCTTCGACAGTGCCGCCGGGTCGGCGAACGTCGCAAGCCAGCGGGTCACACTGCCGACCTCATATTGAAGATCGAGATACGCCTGCGCGTTCGTGATGGTCGAGCGGATCTTCGCCCTATTCCGGACGATGCCGGCGTCGGCGAGCAGGCGCCGCTCGTCGCGCGCGGTGAACCGGGCCACCCGCTCCGGCCGGAAGCCCGCGAACGCCGTCCGGTAGGCGGCGCGCTTCGTGAGGATCGTCGCCCAGGACAGCCCGGCCTGCGCGCCCTCGAGACTGATGCGCTCGAACAGCGCCGCGTCGCCGCGCACCATCCGGCCCCACTCGCGGTCGTGGTACGCGCGCATCGCCGGACTCGACTCGGCCCATGCGCATCGCTCGATCACGGGCCGACGATAGAGGGGCGAGACGATGACGGACGGCTAGGGAGCGACGACCACGGTCGTCGTGAAGAGCAGCGCCAGGAGGATGCAGGCCTGGCCGCTCGGACAGATGACCGATCCGGTCGCCGTGACCGTCGACGTCCCCGGCGCGGCGGCCGTCCAGATGGCCTGCGTGCCTCGCACCAACAGGTAGCGCTGCACGCCCGGCACGAGCACCACGCCGTCCGGCGGGTCGAGATGCCATTCGTAGTCGGCGCCCAGCGCGATCTGGATCGTGTCGCCCACGCGGGCGTGGACCGTCCCGTGGTCGCTGGCGCGCGCGATAACGACGGCCCCAGGGATCGGGGTCGGCGACGGCGGCGCAGAGCCGCCCGCGGTGCCGCACGACACGCCGATGGCGATGGCGAAGGCGAGGGCGGCATGTCGCATACGGGGCTAACGCTGCGGCTGCGCGTCCGGTTCCGCTAGGGCTTCGTCCACCCCGGCGGCATGAGGATCGGCCCGTCCAACGTGGGGTAGTACACCTGCCAGCCGTAGAAGCCGCGGTACGCGAGCGGATCCACGTGCATCGCCTCCCCGTAGCCCTTGACCGCGTTCACGTAGAACGATGAATGGTTGTAGGCGAAGATCGCCCTGTCCATGTCGCCGGGCGCGCCGGCAGCCTTGAGGTAGCGCGCCGCCGCGAGGATCGAGTCGTGGTAGCTGTTCACGTCGCCGCCCGCGCCGTACGCGGCCCACGTCGATGGGATGAACTGCATCGGGCCCTGCGCGCCGGCGGATGAATCGCCGCGGATCCGCCCCATGCGAGTCTCGATGAGGTTGATCGATGCGAGGAAGTACCACGGCACGCCGAAGGTGGCTTCCGCCTCTTTGTAGTAGGACATGAGCTCCTCGATCGGTGGCGGCTGCACGATGTGCCAGTCGGGCAAGCTCTTGGGGATCGGCCCGGCGTGCAGCTGCCGGAGCTGCCTGCCGGCCTCGATGGCGGCGGTGATCGTCGCCTTCGGCGTCGGCGGCAGCGCCGCAAGGACCTGCGCCGTCCATTCCGGGTAGTCCGCGAGCCGCGAGATGTCGAGCTGCTCCGCGTGGCCGGCCCACGCCAGCTGCGCGGCGGTCGCGTTCGGATCGTGGATCAGCGCCTCGACCATCACCAGCTGCACGGCGAGCGACGCCGCGTCGTTCGCGATGAGCGGCGGCTCGCTCCAGTTGGGCGTCGGGGCCGGCGTCGCCGTCCGGACCGCCGACGGTGTCTGAGTCGGAACGGGCGTGAAGCGGATGGTCGGGGTCGGCGCCGTCTCGACGCGCGTGAGGCTCTCCGGCGCGCACGCGGCCATGGTCGCGGCAACGAGAGCGACCGAAAGGACACGCATCAACACGGGCACGCAGGGTCTAACGCCCGCAAGCCGCGTTCCGCAACGCCTCAGTCATCCAGCCCCCGGTCGCTCGATCGCCGAACGACCTACCCTCGCACCGTTGCGCATGCGCACCACGGCCGTCGCGTTCAGCGGCTTCATCGTGCTCGGGCTGCCGACCGGCATGCTCGGGATCGCGTGGCCCTCGATGCGGGCTGCGCTCGACGCTCCGCTCGCCGGGCTCGGTGTCCTGCTCGCCGCGATGACCGTGACCCAATTCGGCTCGAGCGGCCTGTCCGGGCTGGTGCGCGAGCGGGTCGGCACCATCGCGCTGCTGCTGATCCCGACGGTCCTCGCGGCGGGCGGCCTCGCGCTCTTCGCGCTCGCCGACACGTGGCCCGCGATGATCGCCGCCGCCGCCATCCTCGGCGCAGGCCTCGGTCTGCTCGACGCCGCCGTCAACATGGAGGCCGCGCTGAAGCGCGGGGTGCGATTCATGGGCGCGCTGCACGCATCCTGGGCCCTCGGCGCAACGCTCGGTCCGGTGCTCATCGGCACCGTGCTCGTCGCCACCGGATCGTGGCGGCTCGGGTACGCCGTCGCGGCCGCGGCCTTCGTCGTACTCGCGGTAGCCACCTATGTGACGCGCATGGAGCTCGGCTCCGCGCCCGAGCGTGACAACGCGCCGCCGGCGACAGCGAGTGCCGGGCGCACCATCGTCGCGGGCGCGGCACTCCTGTTCGTCTACGTCGGTATCGAGCTTGGTGCCGGTCAATGGAGCTTCACTCGGCTGACTGCGGACGGTGCGCTCACCGACGCGATCGCCGGCCTCGCGGTGTTCCTCTACTGGTCGGCGCTCGCGGCCGGCCGCATCGGACTTGCCCTGTTCGGCGAGCGGGCCGGCGCCACGCGCCTGTTCGACCTCAGCGTCGGCGGGGCGCTCGTCAGCGCGCTCGCGTTCTGGCTCCTGCCCCCACCGATCGCCGCGCTCGTCGCGCTTCCCGCGATCGGCGTGTCGCTCTCCGTCTTCGTTCCGCTGCTCCTCTACCTCACGCCCCGGCGCGTCGGCCGCACCGCCGCGCCTCGAGCGATCGGCTATCAGGTCGCCGCAGGCATGATCGGCGGAGCGGTGCTGCCCGCCGCGATCGGCGTGGTCATGCAATCGAACGGCGTCGGCACGCTCGGGCTGTGCCTCTCCGCGCTCGCCCTCGTCCTGGGCGGGCTCCACCTTGCGGCGCGGGGCGGCGCCTAACCGGCGTCGGGCCCGACCTGGCGGAAGCGCCGCACGGGCGACGCGAGCAAGTAGAGGAACGCCACGGCGGCGATGAGCCCGGAGAGGAACAGGGTGGGGCGGAGGCCGATGTGATCGGCCAACACGCCCGCACCAAACGCGGCCGGCGGCGCGACGCCGAACGAGATGAACCGCGTCGCGGCAGTGACGCGCCCGAGCAGGCGTTCGGGCGTGACGGCCTGCTGCAGGCTGCTCGAGCTTACCGTCCACAACGGCACGGTGAGACCGAGGAGCGCTTGCGACGCCACGACGACGGCCGCGGCCTCAAGAGGCGGCCCGGCCGCGAACGGCAGGACCAACCGGCTGGCCGCCTCGAGCACGAGCGCGACGATCATCACGGGGCCGAGGCCCCACCGGCGGGTCAGCGGTCCGGCGATCGTCACGCCGACGAGACTGAGCGGACCGATGGCCGCGAGCGAGAGCCCGAGGAGCGCGGGCGGCAAACCCAGCTCTCGGGTCGCATAGACGACGAGGATGGCCTCCACCGCGAACCACTCGACGTTCGCGAGCGCGATCGCGATCACGCAGCGGAAGACGATCTCGTGGGCCCGCATCCAGCGCGCGCCTTCGACGATCTCGTGCCAGATCCGCTGGTCCGGCGCGCGCGGCGGGATGATCTCCGTGGCCCGGATCCGCGCGAGGATCGCGGCGGAGACGAGGAAGCTCGCGGCGTCGAACGCCATCGCGGTAGGCGCGGTGAGCAGCTGCACGAGGATCCCGCCGAGCGACGGGCCCGCGACCTGCGCGACCGCGCTCGACGCCTGCAGCCGGCTGTTGGCCGAGACGAGCCGGGCCCGTCCCACGAGCGACGGGACGAGCGCGGATCGCGCGAGCTCCGTCGACACGGCGAACGAACCCGCGAGGAACGCGACCACGTAGAGCTGCGGCATGCCCAATCGCCCCGCGGCAGCGGCAAGCGGGATCGAGCCGATGACCAGCGCGCTGCCGATGTCCGACAAGACGAGGATGGGCTTCCGGGGCAGCCGGTCGACCCATGCGCCCACGAACAGGCCGATGACGAGCGATGGGGCCATCCGGAACGCGACGAGCAGGCCCGTTTCGGTCGCACCGGCACCAAGGACCAGGACGGCGGTCAGGGGCAACGCGAGGACCGTGACCTGGCTTCCGACGACCGCGATCGTGAAGCCGGCCCACAGCTTCGCGAAATCGGAGCTCCGGCCCGGGGGAACGGCGGACGATGCCATCATCTGATGATGGCGGATGAGCGCGATCGAACGGGCGAGGACGTCGCGAGCTCCGTCTTGATCATCGACGACAGCGGCGCAGTGCGCGACGGGCTCCGCATGCTCATCGAGACCGACCCGAGCCTGCGCACCGTCGGCGAGGCCGCGACCGCCTACGAGGGACTGCATCTCGCGATGGCGTTGCGACCCGATCTGATCCTGCTGGACAACGAGATGCCCGGTCGCCGAGGGATCGAGGTGCTGCCCACGCTCCGATCCGCGCTGCCGGACACGCTCGTTGTCGTGTTCTCGATGTCTCCGTCAATTTCCGATGACGCGTACCGGCTCGGTGCCAGCGCCGTGGTGAGCAAGGACGGGAGCCAGGCGCGGCTGCTCGACACGCTGCGCGAGCTGCGCCGCGGTCAGACCTCCACCACCGTCCACCTCGCCAGCTTCGCGCGGCTGGAGGGACGGTCCCCGGCGATAGCTGCCCGCGATATCGGCCTGCTGCTCGCAGCAGTGCTCGCGTACGCGGTCGCGTACCTGGTCGCGGAGCCGCGGATCGGGGCGGGCGCCGCGGCGCTGGGCATCGCGAGCGTGGCCGCCGCCGGCGCGTTGCTCGGTCCGGCGCTCGGGGCCGTGGCCGCGATCCTGGTGGTCGCGCTCACGTGGGCCCTGTGGACGATCACGGGGCATCCGGCGGACGCGACGGCCCTCCGCCTGGGAGGGAACGCCGTGGGAGCGGCGGTGCTGCTGCTCGTCGGCGTCGCCGCAGGCTTCCTCCGAGCGCCGATCGTGGATGACCGGCGTGCGGATGCGCTGCTCCGGGACGCGGTCCGCGCGAACGCGGTCGGCGATCACTTCGCCCGACGCGTGCGCCCCGCGCTGGCGGCGGACGGTGTGATCCTGTTCGGGCTCTCGGGTGCCGGACGGCTGCGCATTGCCGGCACGGCCGGGATCGCGGACCAGGCAGCGGACCGGCCGTTCCTTGGCGTGCCGGCCGTCGCGCGCACAGTGCGCGGCGCACGGATCGTGACAGTCGACGCGGGCGACGACCTGGTGGCCGGGGCGCGGTCCGCGGCATTCGCCCCGATCTTGTCGGCGGCCGGCGCACCGGTCGGTGTGCTCGCCCTCTTCTACCGCACGGCGGCCCCGCTCCGGCCCGCGGATGCGCACCGGTTGCGCTCGGCTGCAACGGCCGCCCGCGGCGCGCTCGGGTGACACCGAGGTCCGCGTCAGCGCTCGGCGATCGCTCCCGGGCGCGCAACCGCGGTGGCGTAGGGCGGGCGGGCGCTCACGATCTCGTCGCACGACGCGACACGCGGCCCGCAGAGCTGATCCCGGGAGGTACGGGTTCGTCACGAGGAAGAGCTCGCCACGCGAGAGGGCGTAGAGGGGGTAGGGCAGCACCGAACGCGCGACGGCGCCGCATGCGAGTCGTTCCGCCGCGACGATGGCGCGCTACCGCGCCCGGGTGAGGATCACCTCTTCGACTGCATGACGATTCTGATCGGCCGGCTCGAGGCAGC
>JALYKF010000033.1 GCA_030774905.1 Chloroflexota bacterium | reverse complement strand
CGCGCGGAGCCCGCACCTGAGCCCGACCTCGATCCCCGGGCCGGTATGCTCGACGCGCTCGATCTGGAGCTTCCGGCCTCCGCGCCCGCAGAGCCCGCGCCGGCCGCCGATGGCGGACCCGAGGCGTGGGCCCCTCACATTCCTGCCGCGCAGCGCGAGCGGGTGCCCGAGCCCGCCCTCGACCCATCCGAGGATCCGCTCGAAGCGGACCTGCGGGCCGCCGAGTACATCGCGACCAAGGACCCTCGCGCCGCCCAGGCGGCTCTCGTCGCGGCGCGTCACTTCATACGGGACGGGCGCACGAATGCCGCCTCGGATCTTCTGCTGCAGCTCATCGCCTCCGGACTCGCGGACCACCAGGCCCAGCGCCTGCTCGTCGACGTCGTCAGCTCGATCGGCAAGCGGGACGTGGCGCGTGCCAAGTGCGCCCTGCTGGCCCAGGCGCTGCGCCTCGATGGCCAGGCGGACCTGGCGGTGGAAGTCGAGCGACTCGCCGAGGCGGTCTGATGGACCAATTCATCGGCGCCGTCCGTGCGATCTTCAGCGGACAGACCTTCGGTTGGAACAACGTCCTCGATATCGCCATCGTGTTCGTCTTCGTCTACTACCTGCTGCGGCTCATCCGCGGCACGCGCGCGGTGCAGCTGCTGCTCGGCGTGCTCGTGCTCATCGTGATCTACGGCCTCGCGGTCCTGTTGCAGCTCACGCTCACGAAGCTCCTGTTCCAGGCGTTCCTCGCGATCGCGGTGTTCGCGATCCTGATCGTGTTCCAGCCCGAGCTGCGCCGCGGTCTCGGCCAGCTTGGACAGCTCGGGCCGCTGAATCGCCTCCTCACGCCGAGCGACGCGGAGGAGGTCGACCACATCGTCGACGAGCTCACGCGCGCGGCGCTGCTGATCAGCGGCGCGCGCCATGGCGCGCTCATCGTCATCGAGCGCGGCACCGGGTTGCAGGACTACACCGAGACAGGCGTGCCGGTGAACGGCCGGCTCTCCGCCGAGCTGCTCGCGTCGATCTTCATGGTCCGCTCGCCGCTCCACGACGGAGCGGTCATCGTCCGTGGGCCTCAGATCCTCGCTGCGGCGTGCCTGCTGCCGCTCGAGGACACGCAGGAGCGCGCGTCGCATCGGTACGGCATGCGCCACCGCGCAGCGCTGTCCATCAGCTCGCAGACCGACGCGATCGTCATCGTCGTGTCCGAAGAGACCCAGGCCATCTCCATCGCGAGCAGCGGCCGGATCATCGGTGGCCTCGACGAGGAGCGGATGCGCCGGGTGCTGAGCTCGCTGCTTCGTAGCCGCATCCAGCCGCTGCCTTTCCGCAGCAAGGCGTCCTAACCGGTGGGCGCGTCGAATTTCGCCGCGCGGCGGACCGGACTGCGCCGTCTCGATATCCGGCACGCCGTCATGCACGACTTCCCGCTCAAGGCGGCGGCCCTCGCGATCTCGGTGCTCGCCTTCGTGGCGGTCGCCGAGACGACGCAGGAGGCGGTCGTCACGTTCCACGTCCCGGTAGAGCGGCCGGCCGACGTGCCCGCCGGGTACGTGATGCGCGGGACGCTCGGCGAGGTCACCGTGAAGCTGCGCGGTCCACAGAACACGATCGCGAAGCTCGCCCAAGCCGACATCCACCCGATCCCCGATCTCGCGCAGGCGGACCTCGGGCGCAATGACATCCAGAACCTCGCGTTCCGCGTGCCGCTCACCGATGCGAACATCGTCGTCGAGACGGATCCGCCGAGCGTGCCCGTCCGCATCGAGAAGATCGTGTCGCGCTCGCTGACGGTGCAAGTGCGGTTCGCGAACGACCCGCCGCGCGGGTTCCAGCCCGGCGCTCCATCCGTCACGAGCCCCGACGTCAAGATCACCGGCGCGCAGAGCCTGGTCGCCAGCGTGGCGGCAGTCTTCGCCACCCTGCGGTTCGGTGACACGCCGATCGACATCTTTTCGAGCGCGGATGCGGTCCCGGTGGACGCCGCGGGCAACATGGTGGAAGGCGTCCAGTCGGACCCCCCGACCGTCCAGGTGAACGTCCCCGTCCTTTCGACGACGAGCACGCGCACGGTCCCGGTGCTGTGGGCGCTGCGCGGCTCGGTCGCCGCCGGCTACTGGATCTCGCGGGTCACGACCGATCCGATCGCGGTCCAGGTCCAGGGCACGCCCGAGAGCATCGCGGCCGTGGACCGCATCGAGACCGCGGCCATCGACGTCAGCGGCCTTGCCGCGAACCGGTCGTTCCGCGTCCCGCTGCTGCTGCCGGCGGGCGTGACGCTGCTGCAGCCGACCGACGCGACCGTCGGCGTGGCCGTGGTCCCGCTCTCGGGTACGCGACCGTTCCCCCTCGTGGCCGTGCAGACGACCGGCGTGGGGGCGGGCCTTGTCGCCGAGACCGACCCGACGACCGTCAGCGTGGTCGTGTCCGGGCCGGCAGCCGCACTCGCGGCCCTCGGTCCGAACGATGTCACGGCGACCGTGGACGCGACCGGGAAGGGCCCCGGGAGCTATCCGGCCGACGTCGTGCTGAAGCTGCCGTCAGGTGTCACAGCCACGTCGCTGCAGCCGATCCGGGTGACGCTCACGATGAAGAGCAAATGAGCAGGCTCTTTGGCACGGATGGTGTCCGGGGGGTCGCGAACCTCGACCTCACGCCTGAGCTCGCCCTCCGCCTGGGCCGGGCCGCCGGTCACATCCTGGGCGGTCCCGGGCACTCGGTGATCATCGGCCGGGATACCCGCCGGTCAGGACGGATGCTCGAGAGCGCGCTTGCCGCCGGCCTGTGCTCCGTGGGCATGGACGTCCGGTTGACCGGCCACATCCCGACGCCTGGCCTCGCGTATCTGGCGCGCACCGAGGACGTCGTAGCGGGCGCCGTGATCAGCGCGTCGCACAACCCCGCCCCGGACAACGGCATCAAGTTCTTCGATCACGCCGGGCTGAAGCTGCCGGACGCGACCGAAGATCGCATCGAGGCCGCGATGGCCGATGACTCCGCGCTGCCCCGGCCCACGGAAGGCGGCATCGGCCTCGTCGGCGACGTGCGAGGCCTCGTGAAGAAGTACGAGGACTTCCTCGGTGGCCTGGCGCCAAAGCTGGACGGCCTTCGGGTCGTGCTCGACTGCGCGAACGGGGCGACGTACCGGGTCGCGCCCGCAGTCTTCGCGCGCGCCGGCGCCGACGTGCTCACGCTCTTCGACACGCCCGACGGCGCCAACATCAACCTCGGCTCCGGCGCGACCGCGCCCGCGGCACTGCAGAAGGCGGTCGTGGAGCACAAGGCCGATGTCGGGTTCGCGTTCGACGGCGACGGGGACCGGGTCATGACCGTCGACGGCAGCGGCACGGTGCTCGACGGCGACTTCGTCCTCGCGCTCGCGGCGCGGCACTTCGCGAAGCACGGCAAGCTCGACCCCAAGGTCGTCGTCGGCACGGTCATGACCAACGGCGGGCTCGAGGCGACGCTGGCGCGCGACGGCATCGCGCTCATCCGCACGCAGGTCGGCGACCGCTACGTGTGGGAGGAGCTGGACAAGCGCAAGGCCCAGTTCGGCGGCGAGCCGTCGGGGCACGTGATCTTCCGCGAGTTCACGACGACGGGCGACGGCATCCTGACCGCGTTGGAAGTGCTCACGCTCATGCGCTTCGAGCAGCGCAGCCTGGTGGAGCTGGCGCGGGAGATCGAGCGCTGGCCGCAGATCACGAAGAACGTGAAGGCGCCGCGTCGCCGCGAATGGAAGGAAGTCGCCCGCTTCTCATCCGCAGTGCGCGACGCCGAGGCCGAGCTCGGGACGGCGGGGCGGCTGGTCGTCCGCGCCTCGGGCACGGAGCCGGTGCTGCGGATCACCGTCGAGGCCCGAGACGACGCGGTCGCACGGCGGATCGCCGACTCGCTCGCCGCCGAGGCGACCGAGGCGTTGGCCTAGATGATCGAACGAGCGAGGAGGGGCGTTGCCCCGACGAGCGGGAACCCCCGCGAGCGAAGCGAGGGAGATTAGAGAATGTGCGGGATCGTCGGGTACGCCGGGCCACGCCAGGCACTGCCGCTCCTCATGAGCGGCCTGCGGCGTCTCGAGTATCGCGGCTACGACTCGGCGGGCGTCGCCATCGAGCGCGACCACGCGCTCGAGATCCGGCGCGCGGAGGGCAAGCTCGACAATCTCGCGGCCGTCGTCGCGCAGCGTCCGGCCGCCGGCGACACGGGCATCGGGCACACCCGGTGGGCCACGCACGGCCGGCCGACGGAGCAGAACGCCCACCCGCACGTCGACTGCACCGGCGCGACCGCGGTCATCCACAACGGGATCATCGAGAACTTCCAGGCGCTGAAGGCGCCCCTGGTGGCAGCGGGTCACCGGTTCACGTCGGAGACCGACACCGAAGTCGTCGTGCACCTCCTCGAGGACCAGCTCAAGGCCGGGAAGTCGCTCGAAGATGCCGCCCTCGCGGTCCTGCCGACGCTCGAGGGGGCGGCCGCGCTCGCGCTCATCTCCACCTCGGACCCGCGCACGATCGTGGCGGCCCGGATCAGCAACGCCGGCGGGGTCATCGTCGGTCACGGCAAGGGCGAGAACTTCGTCGCCTCGGACATGACCGCGTTGCTCGAGCACACCCGCGAGATGAGCTTCCTTGAAGGTGGCGATATGGCGATCGTGACGCCGGACGCGGTGCGCTTCCGCAACATCGCCGACGGCGCGCCGATCGAGCGGCCGGCGCGCACCATCGCGCTCGACCCGATCGCGGCCGCGAAGTCGGGCTACAAGCACTTCATGCTCAAGGAGATCTTCGAGCAGCCGCGCTCGATCTCGGACACGCTCCTCGGCCGCGTGGACCGGTCCACGGGCCGCGTCATCTTCGACGAGGACCTGAAGCTCGAGGACGCCTACGTGAAGGCCATCCCGCGGATCACCTTTGTCGCGTGCGGCACCGCGTACCATGCGTCGCTCATCGGCAAGTACCTCATCGAGCGGCTCGCGCGGATCCCGTGCGACGTCGAGATCGCCTCCGAGTACCGGTACCGCGATCCCGTCGTGTCCAAGGGCCAGCTCGTCATCGCGGTGACCCAGTCAGGCGAGACGGCGGACACGCTTGCGGCGATGCAGGAGGGCAAGAAGCGCGGGGCGCGGCTACTGACCTTCGTGAACGTCCTGGGGAGCGAGGCCAGCCGGGTCTCCGACGACGTCATCTACCTGCACACCGGTCCGGAGATCAGCGTCGCCTCCACGAAGGCGTACACCGCGATGCTCGTCGACCTGTACCTGTTCGCGATCTACCTCGCGCAGCGGCGGGGGACGATCCCGGACGCCGAGGCCGCCACGCTACTCGCGGAGGCGTTCCACCTGCCCACGCTCATCGACGCGGTGCTCGGCGAGGAGCCAAAGCTGAAGGCGCTCGCCTACCGCTATCACACCGCCACCAACTTCCTGCACCTCGGGCGCGGCGCGAACTACCCGACGGCCCTCGAGGGCGCGTTGAAGCTGAAAGAGCTGAGCTACATCCATGCGGAGGGCACCGCGGCGGGCGAGATGAAGCACGGGATGAACGCGCTCATCGATAGCTCGTTGCCGGTGGTGGCGATCGCGCTCCAGGACTCCGTCTACAAGAAGATGCTCTCGAACATCCAGGAGGTCCGGGCCCGCGCCGGCGTGGTCATCGCGCTCGCCACCGATGGCGACCAGGAGATCGTGCAGCACGCCGACGAGATCATCTGGATCCCACCGACCAACGAGCTGCTCTCGCCGGCGCTCGCGGTGGTCCCGCTGCAGCTCCTCGCATATCACATCGCCGATCGCCGCGGCAACGACGTCGACCAGCCCCGGAACCTGGCGAAGGCGGTGACGGTGGAATGATGAGCGAGGAGCGGCTTTGCCGCGACGAGCCGTCCTGGGCCCCCGATCGCGGAGCAGCCGAAGGCGGCGAAGCGAGCAGGGTCCAAGGGAGTAGGGGTTAATGGGAGATACCAATGAAATTGGTATCGACATCATCGAGACCGTGCGCATCAAGGGCGTGCTGGATCGCCACGATCAGCGCTTCCTGACGCGCGTCTACACCGAGTGGGAGCGGGCGTACTGCCGGCGCAACATCCTGCATCTTTCCGGCCGGTGGGCCGCGAAGGAAGCCGTGTCGAAGGTGCTCGGGCTGGGCATCCGTGGCGTTGGCTGGCGCGAGATCGAGATCCGCCGCACGCCGCTCGGCCAGCCGATCGTGACCCTGCACGGCCGGGCCGAGGAGCGCCGTCGCGCGCTCGGCCTCACGTCGCCCCTCGCGGTAAGCATCTCGCACATCCGCGACCTCGCCGTCGCCGTCGCTGTCGGCACGCGAGCGGGGTCGGCCTGAGCACCGCGCGCCCGACCGCCCCGGCAGCGCTCACCGCCCGCGCCGTCCGCGCTGTCCTGAAGCCGCTCGATCCGGGGGCCGGCAAGGAGCAGCGAGGCCGGGTGCTCGTGGTCGGCGGCTCCATGCGGTACCCGGGTGCGATCGTGCTGGCCGCACGCGCGGCCGCGCGCTGCGGCGCCGGCGTCGTGACGATCGCGAGCGCACGCTCGGTGGTCGACGCGATCGCGGGCAGCGATCCGAACCTGACGTTCTTTGCGCTCGCGGAAGCCCAGCCGGGGGTCGTCGCCACCGCATCGGCCGCACAGCTCACAACGGTGATCGGCGAGAAGGTGAAGGCGATGCTCATTGGACCAGGGCTCGCGCACGCCGCGGGGACCGACGAGTTCGTCGGGGCGACGCTGCGCAACACGCGGGGCACGCCGACGGTCGTCGACGCCGATGGGCTCAACGCGCTCGCGCGCACGGAGGATTGGCCCAAGCTCATTCCCTCGAAGTGCGTGCTGACCCCGCACGACGGCGAAGCGGCCCGGCTCGCCGGCGGCGTCGTTCCGGCGGGTGGCGGCCGCGTCGCGTTCGCCGAGCGGCACGCCCGGCTCTGGGGCGCGGTCGTCGCGCTGAAGGGACCGGTCACGGTGATCACGGATGGAAAGAAGACGTTCGTCCACGACCTGCCGAATCCCACGCTCGGCATCGGCGGATCGGGCGACGTGCTGGCCGGCGCTGTCGCGGCGTTCCTCGCGCGGGGCTTGGCCCCACTGGCGGCCGCGTGCGCGGCGGTCTGGATCCACGGGCGGGCCGGCGCGCTGCTGGCCGCCGAGATCGGGGAGTCCGGCGCCCTCGCGTCCGACCTCGTCGATGCGCTCCCGCGGGCCCTGCGCGAGATCCTTTGACTGGGGTTCGCCCCGAGCGGGCAACGCCCGTCCGGGCGCACGGAATGAGGGGCACGTGACGGTCCTCCGCAGCACCGTCGCGGATATCGATCTCGATGCGGTGACCGGCAACACGCGGGCCGTACGCGAGCGGGCCGGCGTTGACGTCATCGCGGTGGTGAAGGCCGACGGGTACGGACATGGCGCTGAGGCCGTGGCGGAGGCGGCCATCGATGCCGGTGCCGCGGCGCTCGCGGTCGCGACGGTGGAGGAAGCCGTGGTGTTACGGCGCACCCGGCCGCGCGATCCGCTGCTCGTGCTGCTCGGTGCGCAGGAGCAGGCCGAACGGGATGCCGCCGTCGCGCTCGATCTCGCCGTGACGGTCTGGGATGTCGAGGGCGCGCGCGGCATGGGCGAGGCCGCTCGCGCCGCCGGCAAGACCGCGGCGCTGCACTTCAAGGTGGACACCGGGCTGACGCGCCTAGGCGCGCCGCTGGCCGAGGCCGCGGATCGCTACCGGTCGATCGCGAAGGTCGCGGGCGTGCGGCTGGATGGCGTGTTCACGCATTTCGCGCGTGCCGACGAGGAGGATCTGGCGACGACGCACGAGCAGCTCGCTCGCTTCGATTCGTTCCTGGACGCCATCACGCCGCCGCGCTGGGTGCACACGAGCGCGACCGGTGGCGTCGCGAGCCTCGGCCGGCGCGCTCGCATGACCGCGGTGCGGCCCGGCCTCGCGCTCTACGGCCTCGATGCCGCGCCCCACCTCGCCGCACGGCTGGTGCTCCGGCCGGCGCTCGCGTGGCGGTCGAAGGTCCACCGGGTGGCAGACGTGGCGCAGGAGACGGGCGTGTCGTACGGCCACGAGTACCGCATGCCGCGCGCGGGCAGGATCGCGACCGTGCCCGTCGGATACGGCGACGGACTCTCGCGGCTGGCGAAGGGCGCACACCTGCTCGTGCGCGGCGTGGCCGTGCCCATTGCCGGGCGCGTCGCGATGGACCACGTCATGCTCGACGTGACCGAGGTGGGTGAGGTACGGGCCGGCGACGAGGTCGTGGTCATCGGCACGCAACGTGGCGCGACGCTGACCGCCGACGACCTTGCCCGCGCCTGGGGCACGATCAACTACGAGGTCGTCACGTCCATCAAGCCGCGCGTGCCGAGACGCTATTTCCGCGGGGGCCGGCTCGTGGCGACGAAGACGTTCGCCGACGGCTACGTCACATGCTGAGCGGACTGCGGCGTGCACTCGTCGCGCTCGTCGTCATGTCCTCGTGCGTGGCGACGCCGACGCCGACACCGACCCCATCGCCATCGCCATCGGCATCGTCGTCGACCGAGCCCGCCGTCGCGGCAGTGCAGGACATGACTGACGCGCTCGCCAAGAACACGCTGCCGGCGGCCGACCTGTTCGACCTCACGCGCAGGCTCCGCGGGCGCGATGGGACCCCCGCCGCGGCGTTCACCCAGGCCCGGCAGACGGCTCCCGAGGAGGCCGTGGGCACGCAGCTTCCGTTCTGGACCTACGACTTCGACGCGAAGAAGAACATCAAGGTCAGCGCCACGCTCAAGGTCCTCACCGACCACTCCAAGTGGTGGGTCGAGAACGGGGTCACCCTCGATCCGACCGCCCTGCAGACGACCGCGAACATGTTCGAGACGAAGATCTATCCCGCGGATCGCGCCGCGTACGGCTCGGAGTGGTCGCTCGGCATCGACGCCGATCCCCGGATCGACATCCTCATCGCGCGGATCCCCGGGCGGGCGGCCGGCTATTTCTCCTCGGCCGACGAGCTGCCGACCTGGATCAACGAGTTCTCCGCGCAACGCGAGATGATCTACATGAACGTCATGAGCGCGCGGCTCGCAACGGACAGCTTCTACACGGTGCTCGCACACGAGTTCTGTCACATGATCCAGTTCAACAAGCGCAAGCGGTCCGTCGTGTGGTTCACGGAAGGGCACGCGCAGCTGTGCGAGCGATTTGCGGGCCAAGCCTCCGGCTTCGATCAGCTCTTCTTGCGCCAGCCCGACACGCAGCTCAACGATTGGAGCGATCTCGATAAGGACGCCACGCTTCACTACGGCGCGGCGTTCCTGTTCCTGGAGTTCCTCCGCCAGCATGCCGGCGGCGACGACTTGATGAACGCCCTCCTCGCGCACGGCGTCGACACGCCGCTCGACATGGACGCCGTGCTGAAGGCTCGGGGCCAGGCCGGGATGGACGAGCAGTTCGCCGACTTCGTCGCCGCCAACGCGCTTATCGGCGCCAGCCCCGACGCGAAGTACGCATACAGCGGCACGCGCCTGGCCGCCGCCGCGCCGTCCGCGCAGGATCGCGTCGCAGTGGACAAGGACCTGCGAACGACGGTCCACGAGTACGCCGCGCGATACGTCGCGCTGCCACAGACCCCGGTCCACCTGAAGTTCTCGGGCGCGACGACGCAGCGCGTCATCCCGGCCGACGCCCACTCGGGTCACCTGATCTGGTGGTCCGATCGCGTCGATGGGCTCGATTCGACCCTCACGCGGTCGGTCGACCTTTCGACCGCGACGAAGGCCACGCTCTCGTTCTTCAGCTGGTTCGACATCGAGCCGGACTTTGACTACGCCTACGTCTCCGTGTCGACGGACGGCGGCCAGAAGTGGACGGCCCTTAAGACCGAGGCGACGACGCAGGACGATCCGAACGGGAACAATCTCGGCAACGGCATGACCGGACGGTCGGGCGGGGGCGCGAAGCCCGCGTGGATCCAGCAGACCGCGGACCTCGGCCCCTACGCAGGCAAGAAGATCCAGCTCCGGTTCGAGTACGTGACCGACGCCGCATTGAACTTCGACGCCTTCGCCATCGACGACGTCATGATCCCCGAGATCGGTTTCGCCGACGACGCGGAAAAGGACAACGCGTGGACCGCGAGCGGGTTCATCCGCTCCTCCAACGTGGTGAAGCAGCGGTACGTGGTCCAGGTGTTCCGGTTCGGCGCGACCCCCACGGTCGAGCGACACGTCGTGGAGGACGGGACCCTCGAGCTGGACATCGATGGGTCGAAGGACCGGAAGGCGCCGATCCTCGCGGTGACCGGCCTCGCGCCACGTTCGACGCAGACGACCGCGTTCACGGTCTCCGTCGCGGCGAAGCAATGAACGGGGTGCGCACCGCGGTCATCCCGGCGGGCGGCCTCGGCACGCGGTTCCTGCCCTTCAGCCGGACCGTCCCGAAGGAGCTCCTGCCCCTCGTGGACACGCCCGTACTCGACCTGGTGGTCAGCGAATGCGCCGCCTCCGGCATCGAGCGCGTCATCCTCGTGACCGCGCCCGGCAAGGAGTCGCTGGCGGCGTACTTCGAGCCGAGCCCCCGGGCGGAGGCCCGCCTGCGGCAGGAGGGCAGGACGGCGGAGCTCGAGGCCCTGACCCGGCCGCAGCGCCTGGCGCAGGTCGAGGTGGTCGTGCAGCACGAGCCCAAGGGGAACGGCCACGCGGTCCTGGTCGCTCGCGAGGCGGTGGGCGACGAGCCCTTCGCGATGCTCTGGGGCGACGACATCGTCGTCGGCGGCACGCCCGCGCTCCGGCAGATGCTCGACGTCCGGGATCGCCTGGGCGGCAGTGTCGCCGGGGCAGCCCGGGTCAAGCGCGAGCATGCCGGGCGGTACGGCATGTTCGCCGGCCGGCCCGAGCGGGGCGCGTTCCGCGTGACCGGGATGGTCGAGAAACCGACCCCGGAGGACGCTCCAAGCGACCTGGCGTCCGTCCACGGCTACGTCCTGGAGCCCGCGATCTTCGGCATCCTCGAGGCCCTCAGCGCCGGGCGCAGTGGCGAGATCTGGCTCGCCGACGCCGTGAACGTTCTCGCGAGGAACGACGCCGTGTGGGCCGTCGAGCTCGACGGTGACCGCTACGACACGGGAGACCGGGCAGGCTACGTGACGGCCTTCGTCGACCAGGCCCTGTCCCGCGACGATGTCGGGCCGGCCCTCCGCGACCATCTCCGGCAGCGGGGCTGGCAGCCGCCGAGGTCCTGACCGGGGGCCAAGCGCCCAGGTACACGCCCCGTGCGACCGCGAACGGGCGCGGACCCCGTTTGGTACCCTTTCCGCGACCCCCTTCGTACACCCTGGCGTTGCCATGGGCGTCGCGACTGGGGAGGGGAGGAAGCGATCCGCAGCTACGCCGTTCAACGGCTCCTGCGCAATGCCTGTCTGGGGCTGCTCGCCGTTGTCGTCATGGCCGGCACGTGGGCCGTGGCCGCTCCCGCGCGGAGCGGTCAGCCGCTCGTCGCGGTCGCAGGGTACGAGCGCGCCCCGGGGGTCGCCCGGTTCCGCCCCCTGGCGGCGTTCGACGCCCTGACCGGGGTCACCGTGGTCGTGGACGGGATCGCCGTCGCGACCGACGCGCGACCTGGCGAGACGGTCGGCGGCCTCCTCCGGTCGGTCGGGCTTGAGGTGAGCACTGGCGACCGGCTCTCTCTTCCGGCCGACCAAGCGCTTGTTGCGGGCCTCCGGATCGTGCTCGATCGGGGGTTCCTGGTGACCGTCGTCGACGGCGGGACGCCGGTCTCGTTCCGAGCCCAGCCGGGCACGGTCTCGGCCTTCCTGGACCAGGCCGGCATCAGTGTCGGGCCCAAGGACCGGCTCGAGGTGGCCGCCGAGGGGCCGATCGTCCCGGGCGCCGTCGTCGGGATCCTCCGGGTGACCGAGTCGACCGTCACTGAGACGGTCTCCGTCGCCGCGCCGGTGCAGACGGTCGCGGAGCCCGATCAGTACACCGGCTGGCGGTCGGTCACGGTCGCCGGAACGAAGGGCGAGTCTCGGGTCACGTTCCTCGTCGTGCGGGTGAATGGCATCGAGACGAGCCGCTCGATCACCTCCACGGAGGTCGTGACCGCGCCTGTCGCGCAGGTCGTGCACGTGGGCACGAAGTACAAGCCCGCGCCGCCTGCGCCCGCCGAGATCGAGGCGATCATCCGCGCGGCTGCTGCCAAATACGGTGTCGAAGCCGAGACGCTGCTGCGCGTGGCCTACTGCGAGAGCCGCTACGACCCGCTCGCGTACAACGGGATCCTCGGCGCGTCGGGCCTGTTCCAGATCATCCCCGGCACGTGGCGCGCGAACAGCGTCCCCGCGGGGTATGGGGGCGCGAGCGTGTGGGATCCGGTCGCGAACGCGAACGTCGCAGCCTGGATGTTTTCAAAAAACCAAGCCGGGCAATGGGCCTGTAAATAGCTCACGGTGGCCAAATGGCCACCGCGGTCGGAGCATCTGCTCGCTCCGTGACCCACGCCTTGTGGTCCGTTGACCCCCTTGAAAAGCTCACGTGCGATGTGCCTCGATTCGATATTCGTAGGCCGTCGAACTGTGAGTGCGCCTTCTGCCTCGCTGAGATTGCTCTCGTCTGCGAGTACTGCGGCAACCCGTTTGTGGCGCTTCGTCGAAAAGTCATCCAACGCGGGCAGCGGTTCTGCTCGCGCGCGTGCTCCAACCGCCACAACGCCGACATGCGGCGACCCCTATGTGCGTGCGGCTGCGGCGGACGGCCCAAGAGGTCCGTTTCGACGCCTCCTCCGGCCCGCCGCGGCTCGGCTAGCCCGCAGTGGCGTGGTGGGCCAAAGCGGCCGCATCTCTCGCCCGAATACCGGGAGTGGCGGGTGGCGATATTCGAGCGGGACGACTACACGTCCCGGTTCTGCCACGCGCGATCTGGGCCTGGCAGGAAGGTCTACCTCCACGCACACCACGTCATCCCGGTATCGGTCGACACGTCGAAGGCGTTCGACCTCGATAACGGACTGACGCTCGGCGTCGAGTGTCACCGAACGCACCATTGGGGCTTCGACCGCAAGCGCGCATCGCCTGCGGGCGGCAAAGCAGCCCCTAGGCTCGCAGCGATGCGC
>JALYKF010000032.1 GCA_030774905.1 Chloroflexota bacterium | reverse complement strand
GGAGGATCCCGAAGCCGACGAACGATACGAGCGCCGTCGCCGCGAGGCGCCGCGCGCCAACATCGGTGCCGGCGGCGGCCGCGCCGAAGCCGGCGATGGCCAACATCGTGACGGCGGGGGACAGGATCAGGAAGTCGACGATCGGCTGATAGAACGGGCCTGATCCGTACGTGAGCTCGTAGCCGCCCGGCTCGGCGCGATAGGAAAGGAAGATGCGCTCGAGCGCGACGAGGTCGCCGGGATGTCCTCCGGCAAGGGTGAAGCCAAGTGTGTACGCGATCGGCGGTCCGATCACGAGCGACAGGTCCCACCAGCGGAGCCGGCGCGGCGGCCGGATCAGGAACATCGCCGCCACGGCGACGGCAAACAGGGCGAAGGATTCCTTGACCCCGAAGGCGATCCCCATCGCGACGATGGCCACGATGTAGTCGAGCGGTCGCGCGGGGCCGAACACGCGCAGCATCGCCCAGATCGCGACCCACGTGACGAGCACGAAGAGCTCGTCGGTCAGCGCCCGGCGACCGAGGCCGAGCAGCAATGGCGACGTGGTGACGAAGGCCGTGCCGAGCAGCGCGGCGGCGGGTGTGAGGAGCCTGCGACCGGCCGCATACACCACCGGCAGCAGGGCGATGCCCGAGAGCGTGGACATCCACGCGAGCGCGCGGTAGTCACATCCGGCGATCTTGCAGATCGCGGCATCCGCCTCGAACGCGACCCACCGCGACGGGCTCGGGTATGGCCAGCGATTCGGATCGCTGAGGAACGACTGCACGGCCGCTTCGAAGCCAGTGCGTCCGGTCTGGATGGTCTTCGAGTAGTTCAGGTACGCGGTCTCGTCAGCGGGGGAGAAGATCGTGACGTTGTTGACGCCGATCCGGATCACGGCTCCGATCGCAACGAGCACGAGGATGGGCCAGTGCCGGCGCAGTCGATCGATCAACCACGTCATTGGACCCACCGGCGGCGGCTCAGCACGGCAACGGATGCCACCGTCAGCGCGCCGAGCGCGAGCAACGGCGCTTTGATCGGCGCGGAGCGATACGTCGCGACGACCCGGTGCGTCCCTGGCGGAAGCATGAAACCGAGATAGCTCGGCGAAACCATGAACGTCGCGACGGTGGCGCCGTCGACTGTGACGGTCCAGCCCGGGTGATACGTGACCTTGACGATCGCCGGCGACGCGGTCGGGCAGGCCATGTCGAAGCTCAGCCGGGAGGGCTCAATGACTTGATCCGCAACGCTGCCGCCGTTCGCGCAGCCGGCCACCGGCCCGGCCCGCACCGCGTCCGTAGCCGCTGGGAAGTCGTAGCGCGCGTAGGTGCGCGCGTCGGGGCCTGGGCCGTTGACGAAGCGGCGCATCGCGGGGAACAGCGTCCCCTGCGTGCGGAACGATTCGGTCCCTGTCAACGACACAAGCTCCGCGTAGCCCGACGTGGGCGCTTCGTAGAGCACATAGGCCGACGTGACGGCGCGTTTGCTGAGAAACGACGGCAGCGAGACGCCCGGACTCGCGATCACGTACCGAGCGTTGTAGAGGTCGTACTGCGACGCACGCTGGTCGTCGAAGTCGAACTGCAGATCCGCGTTCAACGACTGGCCGCCGAATGGGGGCGCCACCGTGGCGAAGCCTTCTGCGGTCAGCACCTGGTAGACGTGGACCGAGTTGAAGGTCAGCCCGAAGTTCAATGTCTGGCCCCAGTTGGAGGCCAAGCCGGCGTAGACGCGTCCTGGTGGCAAGCGCCGCAGGGTGGAGAAGACGGTCTGGAGATCGGTGTCCACCGCGATCGCATCGTGCGTTTGGTGCAGCCAGGTCGTCTGATAGCCGTAATACGTCCACCGCTCAGCGGTCGCGGGTCCGATGAGGATCACGATGCACACGACCGCTGCCGCGCTGCTCCACCCGCGCAGCGGTCGCATCGCGCCAGCGATCCGCGGTGAATGAAGCGCGTCCCACACCCGACCGCCGCCGATCCCAATGAGCATGATCCCGGCGATGTCGACCCCGCCGATGAACCGGTGGAACAGCAGGCTGTCGTGCAGCGGGAGCAGCCCAAAGAGCGGGCCGAGCGCGGCGCGACCGCTGTAGAACCACAGCCACACGACGAGGAGCGCAACCGCGAGAAGACCGGCGCGCCGGCGAGCGATGATGCTCGCGACAATGCCGATCCCGGCGAGCATCGTGAAGATGGGGATCCGGCCGTGGTCGAAGAGCTCGCCGGTCACCAGCCACGTGAGGACCGTCCCTGCTCCGTACGACGTGAACTTCTCCGGCTGCAGGAACGGGCTCGTGCTCAGATATCCGGTCTGGGTGACGAAGGGCACCCACATGTAGGCGGTGACGAGCAGGACTGCCGCGCCGGCCGCTCCAAGGCGCAGCACCTGGCCGCGGATCGTCGCTCGGGTCGCTGTGGCGGCGAGGATGACAACCGAGCTGATCGCCATCATGTAGGCGTAGATCACGTGCGAGAGTGCGAGCACGGCAAGCGCGGCGACGGTCGACGCGAATCCGCGAGTTCGGGTGAGCAGACGATAGAGGCAGGCGATCGCGATGAATGACAGATGCATGGCCCAGATCTGCGAATAGAGACCAAATCCTCGCCAGACGTAGCTGTCGTACTCGAACCCGTACAGGTGATCGGCGGACAGCAGGCTGGCCGCACCCGCACTCACGGCTGCCTCGACATCGCTGAAGCCCAAACGCCGCATGGCCCACAGCACGGTCAGCGGGAAGGACACCAACAGCAGCCAGCGCACGATGTTGAACAGCAGGAACAGATCGATCGTCCCAAATGTGATCCGGTCGAGGGCGACGACGGTGACGTGGGGCAGGTGCTGGTAGTAGAAGAACTCGGGAAAGCCCAGATCGATATTCGGTAGCCAGTTGTCGATGACGTTCTCGCCGGCCCGGAGCGCGTCATCCGCACGCTCGATGAACGCGATGTGCTCCGCGTCGTCATTGACGTTCGGCGTGGTGATCGCGATCTCCGGCCAGAGCGCGATGGCGTTGAAGAGCATCGGTGCGGCGACGAGGGCGGAAAGCGCCAGTCGCCGCGCGGTCAACCTCGGCGTGTCTGGATGACCCGCGACGGAACGCTCTGGATATCGAGCGTCGCCGCCTGGAGCAGCAGCTGCATCCCGAGCATGACGGGCAAGACCGCGATCATCACGGTCCCCGTGGTCGCCGGGACCCCGCTCTGGACCGATGCGATCCAGTGCCAGATGCCCCATGCCGTTCCGAAGGCAAGCAACACGATGCCGGCGACGATGTAGAGAGAGACCGCGGTGAAGTCGCGTACGAAGTATTCGAGCCGAACCCGTTGAAGGAACGCGCGGAGCAGCGGGAGCGGGAAGCCGACGGCCGCGCGAGCCGGGCGAAGCGAGGAGACCTCGCCGCTGTAGCGAGCCGGGATGTACACGTCCGTCACGACAGCACGGAGTCGGCTGAGCTCGATGAGCATGCTGGTCTCAAAGAAGTACCGCTCCGCGATCTTCGTACGATCCAACACCTTCGCGACGGATCCGTGGATCGCCGTGTACCCGTTGGTCGGGTCGAAGACGGGCCAGTATCCGGTGGCAAGCTTTGTCAGGAAGGAGAGGCCAACGTTCCCGTAGCGCCGCGTCGGCGGCATGGACCGCAGCTCCGGCCCGTGAAGGAACCGATTGCCCTTGGCGTAGTCGGTCGTGCCATCGGCGACCGGCGCGATGAGCTGCGGAAGATAGGCCGGATCCATCTGTCCGTCCGCGTCGACCTTGACGATGATCTCCGCCCCGAGGTCGAGCGCCCGCTGGTACCCGGTGAGCACCGCTGCGCCGACACCGCGATTCTGTTCGTGTCGCACGATCTCGACGCGTTCGTCGTTGACACCTCGAACAGCCGACGGCAGGTCATCGGTACTGCCGTCGTCCACGACCACGATCCACTGCGCGCTCGCAGGGATCGCGCGCAGGACGTCGGCGATCGTCGCTGCAGCGCGGTACGCCGGGACTACGACCGCGATCGCCGGCATCAGCCTGACCGGGAGTCGGCCTAGCGGGTAGGCGTCGGCGAGGCTGGGCGGGTCGATGGCGTCGGCGTTGCAGGCTGGGGGAGCTTCGGGTCCAGCTGCATGGCCTTGGCGATCTCCGCATCACCTTCAGCCGTCTTCCCCTGGACACGCAGCAGGATCCCCAGGTTGTAGTGCGCCGCCGCGTTGTTCGGCTCGATGCCGACGTCCTTCCGATAGAGGTCGACGGCTTCCTGCACCGCGCCGAACGCCTGCCGCACCGCCCCGAGGCCGAAGAGAGCGGGTCCGTAGTTCGGATCCGTCTCGAGCGCGAGCCGGTAATACCCCTCGGCGATCGCCAGGCGGTTTTGCACGCGGGCGATCTGGCCAAGGTTGTAGAACGCGAACTTGTTCTTCGGGTCGTTCGACAGGACCTCGAAGTAGTCCTTGGTGGCCTCGTCGATCTTGTTGGCGTTATGGGCGGCGATCCCCCGAGCGAGGGCGTCCCCCGCGGGATCCGAGGGCTTGGCCCCGGTCCCGCCGCCGCCACAGGCGGCCGCAAGGGCCAGGACCATTGGCAGGACCAGTACGAAGCGGACCGGCGTGCGCATCCACGCGACTGTAGGAGAGCCGACCACGGGCAGGACTCCGTCTTTCGGGGGAGGGAGGTCAACGGCCCGATACCCGGTTTCCGCCGTCTGGGGGAGGAACTGGGACCGCGTGCCGCCTACGGTTCGGGCGTGGTGGGAAAGAAGCGCAACGCCAGCCCCGAGGTCCTCGATCCGTCCTTCGACCTTACGTCCCGCATCGGCGGATCCGGCCGCACTCGGCCGGAGCCAGCCGCTCCGGAGATCGTCCGTAGGGTCGACGGGCCGATCGAGTCCGATCGCGCTGCCCGCGGCCGCCTCATGATCGGCGCCAACGAGGCGCCGGCCCGTCCCACCATGACCGGCGCGCCCGACGCGCCGGCCCGCCCGACGATGAACGGCGAGAACGAGGCCCCGGCCCGTGCCGATCAGGCCGCCAGGCCCGCGATGATCGGCCTGAACGAGGCCTACGCGGCCCTGCCGGCCCCCGACGCCGTCCTCCCGGTCGTCGCCGACCCGCAGCGGTTCGACTCCCCTGAGCCTCTGATCGCGAGCGTTCGTGAAGCGCCGCTCTCGGGCGAGATGGACCTCGTGGTCACGCCCCTGGCGACCCCTGACGACTGGCACCACTTCGAGCTCGCCTTGCGGCGCGTGCCCGGCGTGGGCGCGCTGCGGATCGAGTACTACCGCGCCGGGATCCTCAAGCTGCGCTTGGGCTGGACCGGCCAGGACCGCTTCGCCCAGGCGGTGGCCAGCGTCCCGGGGTACCGGGTCGGCATCCTCGGCGAGGACCGCACGACGGTCCAGATCCGGGTCGCTCGGGCCTAGGCACCCGACCATGTGCAGCTCGGGCTGCATGCGCGCACCCTCTAAACTCTTCCCATGAAGCAGCCCTCCGGCTCCCTCGAGCAGCGCGCCGCCCGCGTTCTTTCGCCGGTCCTTGGCCATTACACGTGGCTCGAGGTGGACCGGGGCGAGGGGAGCTGGCTCATCACCCGGGACGGCAAGCGCGTGCTCGACCTCACCTCCGGCATCGCGGTGACGCCGGTCGGCCATGCGCATCCAAAGGTGGTTGCAGCGATCCAGGCGCAGGCGGCGAAGCTCTCGCACATCTGCGCCGGCGTCGCTGCGTACGAGCCGAACATCGCGCTCGCCGAGGCGCTCACGGCCATCACGCCGCGTGGCCTCGACATGGTCTTCTTCGGGAACTCCGGCGCCGAGGCCATCGAGGGTTCGATCAAGCTGTCGCGCCAGGTCACCGGCCGCGAATCCATCATCGTGTTCCGCGGGGGCTTCCACGGCCGGTCCGTCGGCGCGGCGTCGGTGACGACGTCGAAATCGCTGTACCGCAAGGGCTACGGTGCCCTGCTCCCCGAGGTGCATGTCGCCCCGTACCCGTACCCGCTCGGCTGCCCGATCACGCCCGGACACGACGCCGAAACGTGCGGTCAGCACTCGCTCGCGGTCATCGAGCAGATGCTCGATCACGACGTGCCCGCCGAGCAGATCGCGGCGATCCTCATCGAGCCGGTGCTGGGCGAGGGTGGCTATGTGGCGGCCCCCGCCTCGTTCCTGCAGGGCCTTCGTGACCTCGCGACGCGCATCGGCGCCCTCCTGCTCTTCGACGAGGTCCAGACCGGCTTTGGCCGCACCGGCGCGTGGTTCGCCGCGCAGTGCTTCGGGATCACGCCCGACGTCTTGATCCTCGCGAAGGCCCTCGGCGGCGGCATGCCCCTTGGGGCGATCGTCGCGTCGCGCTCGATCCACGAGCGCTGGAAGACGTCGACCCACGGCTCGACCTTCGGCGGCAACCCCGTCTCGTGCGCGTCCGGTCTCGCCACGCTGCAGGTCATCACGGACGACGGCCTCGTCGCGCGCGCCGATGTGGTCGGCAAGATCATCGTCGAGGAGCTCGCGCCGCTGCGCCACGATCCGCGCGTGCGCGAGATCCGCACGACCGGCGCGATGGCCGCGATCGAGTTCGCCGACAAGACCGCATCGAAGGCCGCGATCCACGGCGCGCTCGAACGCGACGTGCTCCTGATCACGTGCGGGTCGCACGACCAGGTCGTGCGGTTCATCCCGCCGCTGAACATCGCGGAGGACGACCTTCGCGGCGGCATCCGCGCGTTCGTCCAGGCGGCCCAGACCGACGCCGTCGGAGCCCCGGCCTAGCCTCCGAGGCCCCGCGTTCGGCCTGTTTCCGCATTTGCGAAATCGTGTCCATTCCGTTCTTGACAAGGGCTACCTCGAGGGCGCATGGTTCGCCCCCTGCGCCACTAGATGTTGTGCCGGGCACAGGCACCGGACCGATATCTAGTAGTCGCGACCCGCGTTGAGGAGAAGACCCGACATGTCGCACGCTTCCGCGCATGCCATGCGCCACCAGGATCTGCTCCTTCTATTGCTCCTCCGTCCGTCCGGCGCCCACCGATCCACCCTGAACACCCACTAGGAGCCCAGAAATGGCCATTGCCGAACTACCGCCGCAGTCCGCCCACCGCGACCAGGAGCCAGCGGGTCTCCGTTTCGAGCGCTACTTCACGCGTGAGGGGGTCCACCCCTATGACGACATCGCCTGGGAGCTCCGCGACGCGGTCATCCCCGGTGACGGCGGCAACGTCTTCGAGCAGAACGGCGTCGAGGTGCCGGCCTTCTGGTCGATGACCGCGACCAACGTCGTCGCATCGAAGTACTTCCGCGGCAAGCTCGGGACGCCGGCCCGCGAGACGAGCGTGCGCCAGATGGTCGACCGGGTCGTCGACACGATCACCCGGTGGGGCATCGACAAGGGCTACTTCGGCGGCGCCGACGATGCGGCGATCTTCTCCGATGAGCTGAAGTACCTCATGGTCAACCAGCACGCCTCGTTCAACTCGCCGGTGTGGTTCAACATCGGTGTCCCCGGCGCGCGGGCCCAGGCGGCAGCGTGCTTCATCCTCTCGGTCGAAGACTCGATGGACTCGATCCTCGACTGGTTCAAGACCGAGGGCGTCATCTTCAAAGGCGGCTCCGGCTCCGGGATCAACGTCTCGACGATCCGCTCGAGCAAGGAGCACCTCTCGGGCGGCGGGCTCGCCTCTGGACCGGTGTCGTTCATGCGCGCCGCCGACTCGGTCGCCGGCTCGATCAAGTCCGGTGGCACGACCCGGCGCGCGGCAAAGATGGTGGTCCTCAACACCGACCACCCCGACGTGCGCGAGTTCATCTGGTGCAAGGCGAAGGAAGAGCAAAAGGCCTGGGCCCTCGGCGAGCAGGGCTACGACATGGGGCTCAACGGCGAGGCCTGGCAGTCGATCCAGTTCCAGAACGCCAACAACTCGGTGCGCGCCACCGACGACTTCATGCGCGCCGCACTGTCGGACGAGGATTGGCACCTCAAGGCCGTGGGCAACGGCGAGACCCTCGAGACCGTGAAGGCCCGCCAGCTGCTCCGTGAGATTTCCGAGGCCGCGTGGGCCTGCGGCGACCCGGGTATGCAGTTCGACACGACCATCAACGATTGGCACACCCGGCCAATGAGCGGCCGGATCAACGGCAGTAATCCGTGCTTCCCCGGGGACGCCCGCGTGCACACGACCGTTGGCCTTCTGCCGATCGCGGACCTGTTCGAGCGGACGAAGGCTGGCGAGGACATCGCCGTGTACACGCACCGCGCGACGGCGCCCGTCGCCGCGGACGGGGTCGTGTCGTCGTTGCCGCTCGCTGTGATGCAGAACGGCGTCTCACCGATCGTGCGACTCCATTTCGCGAACGGCGCCGAGCTGCGCTGCACGCCGAACCACCGCATCTGGACGAAGCGCGGGTGGGTCGAGGCGCTATCCCTCACGGTCGACGATGAGGTGCTGCTGAACGACAGCCCGACGCCCGCCCAGGAAGCCTCTTGGATGCTGCCGGTCAAAGTGGAGCGGCTAGCGGCCTCACGCAAACGAGGCGGCACCGCGACGGTCTACCGCCAGTTGCCAGATCGCTGGACCGAGGGCCTCGCCGAGCTCACCGGTCACCTCATCGGCGACGGTTCGCTCACGCCGGAGACGACCGCCTGGGTCTACGGGCAGGAGGACATCGGAGACGGTCTCCTGGCGTCTCACGAGGGCCTCCTGACGGATCTCGTGGGTGGTGTCACACACACCCTGATGGACAACGACACGGACCAGCTCCGTGTTGGCAGCTCCGCCGTACGCGAGCTGTTCCAGGGGCTCGGTGTGACGTCCGATCACTCAGCCACGAAGCGCGTGCCGCAGGCGATCTTCACCGCTCCGGTCGATATTCAAGCCGCGTTCCTGCGCGGCCTATATGGGGCGGACGGCTGCGTGTCGCGCGTCGAACAGGGCAAGGCGAGCCGGTACGTCGGTCTGGGCAGCCACAGCGAACGGCTCCTGAAAGACGCCCAGCGGCTCCTGAGCACGTTCGGGATCCGAGCGCGGCTCTATCGCGCAAGCAGGAAGGATGCGACCGCATTCGAGTACACCCGCCGTGACGGCACGAACGTCACCTACGAGTCCGGCGAGGCGTTCGACCTCCGGATCACCGGGACCGACATCGAGCGGTTTGCCGCTGCGGTCGGCTTTTCGGCGCCCCGAAAGCAGACGGCGCTCGAGCAGCTGATCGACGATTGCGAGCGCTACGAGACAAAGCCGTACACGCACCTGGAGTCTCGCGAGGACGACGGACAAGCGATCGTCTACAACCTCAACGAGCCGCTGCACCACTCCTATCTTGTCGACGGGTTCGTGGTCGCGAATTGCTCCGAGTACATGAGCCTTGACGACACGGCCTGCAACCTCGCGAGCCTCAACCTCATGCGCTTCCGCCGGGACGACGGCGAGTTCGACGGCGAGCGGTTCGCGCGCGCGGTGGACGTGGTGTTCACGGCGCAGGAGATCCTCGTCGGCTCGACGGAGTACCCGACCGCGAAGATCACCGCGAACGCCTACGCGAACCGTGAGCTCGGCATCGGCTACGCGAACCTCGGCGCTCTGCTCATGGACCGCGGCCTCGCGTACGACTCCGACGAAGGCCGCGCCTACGCCGCCGCGATCACGGCCCTCATGACCGGCGAGTCATTCGCCCAGTCCGCGCGGATGGCCGGCGTCGTCGGCCCGTACGACAACTACCCGAAGAACCAGGCCGGGCATGACCGGGTGATGGAGATGCACCGCCTGCACGCGTACCGGATCCGCGACGAAGTGGTCCCGGCCGACCTGCTAAGCGCGGCGCGCCAGGCGTGGGACGACGCGGTCACCACCGGAAAGGCGAATGGCTACCGGAACGCACAAGCCAGCGTGCTTGCCCCGACCGGAACGATCAGCTTCATGATGGATTGCGACACGACCGGCGTGGAGCCGGACATCGCGCTCGTGAAGTACAAGAAGCTCGTCGGCGGTGGGATGCTGAAGCTCGTCAACCAGACCGTCCCGTCGGCGCTCTTCAAGCTCGGCTACACCGAGAGCCAGGTCAGCGCGATCACCGCGCACATCGAGACCACCGGCACCATCGAGGGCGCGCCGGAGCTCGCCGACCGTCACCTCTCGATCTTCGACTGCGCGTTCAAGCCGCAGAACGGCACGCGGACCATCTCGCACATGGGCCACATCAAGATGATGGGCTCGGTCCAGCCGTTCATCTCCGGCGCGATCAGCAAGACCGTGAACCTGCCCGAGACCGCGACCGTCGAAGACGTGATGGACGCGTACGTCGAGGCGTGGAAGCACGGCGTGAAGGCCATCGCGGTCTATCGCGACGGCAGCAAGAAGGTCCAGCCGCTGTCGACGGGCAAGGAGACCTCCAACTCGAAGAAAGAGGCGGTCGCCGCGGTGACGGAGACGGTCCTCGTCGCGCGGCCCCGCCGCCGGCTCAACGACACACGGGCCTCGCTGACCCACAAGTTCACGATCGAAGGGCACGAGGGCTACATCACCGTCGGCCTCTTCGAGGACAACACGCCCGGTGAGATCTTCGTCACGATGGCGAAGGAAGGCTCGACGCTCTCGGGCATGATGGACGCATTCGCCACGAGCATCTCGCTCTCGCTGCAATACGGCGTGCCGCTCGCGCACCTCGTCGAGAAGTTCGCCCACATGCGCTTCGAGCCATCCGGCTGGACCGGCAATTCGGAGCTCGGCTTCGCGAAGTCCATCGTCGACTACGTGTTCCGGTGGATGGGCTACCGGTTCCTGTCGACCAACGACAAGCTCGCGATCGGGCTCGTCCACACGAGCGAGATCGTCGATCCCGCACCGCAGCTCGAGCTCCTCAGCAAGGCCGTCTCGATGGCGGCCCCCACAACGCCGCAGGAGACGACCTGGACCGAGCCCGCGCATCCGACCCCGCGTCGCATGAACTCGACTCCCGACGCTCCGCCCTGCCCGCGCTGCGGCTGGCTGACCGTTCGCAACGGCACCTGCCACAAGTGCGAGAACTGTGGCGACACCACGGGGTGCAGCTAGCACCCCCTCACTGAGTCAGGCCCTGGCCGGCCCGCCCGTCGGCCAGTACGCCTTTCGGCCCGGCGGTTCCTGCTCCCCTGGACCGCCGGGCCGTTCTTTGTC
>JALYKF010000031.1 GCA_030774905.1 Chloroflexota bacterium | reverse complement strand
GAGCAGCACGTAGGCGAGGCCGCGATCGACGAGACGAGCCGCGGAGACGCCGAGGGACAGCAGATGCTCAGCGCCGCCGAGCACGGTGAGGGCCGAGGCTCGCACGGGCGCGACGACCTCCGCGAGCCGCGCGTCGCTGGCGTCTGCCTCGACGGCCGCCGCGCGATGCAGCGCGATGCGGGCGCCCGCGGCGTACCGGCCCTCGAGCAGCCCGCGGGACTCGCGCGATAGGCGCTCCCACACGAGCGCGCCGTCGCCTTCCGCGAGCGCGCGGAGGAACGTCGACGCGACGAGCTGCGTCGGGTGCTCGTACGCGACCTTGTACGGCCGCATCAGTCCTCCTTGATCCGCAGCACGGCGAGGAACGCCTCCTGCGGGATCTCGACGGCGCCCACCATCTTCATCCGCTTCTTGCCGGCCTTCTGCTTCTCGAGCAGCTTCTTCTTGCGCGTGATGTCGCCGCCGTAGCACTTGGCGAGCACGTCCTTGCGCTTCGCCTTCACGGTCTCGCGGGCGATCACCTTGCCGCCGATGGCCGCCTGGATCGGAACGTCGAACATCTGCTTGGGGATGAGCTCGCGGAGCTTCGCGGTGAGCGCCCGGCCCATCGCCATCGATCGCTCGCGGTGCACGATCATCGACAGGGCGTCGACGACGGTGCCGGCGACGAGGATGTCCAGGCGGACGAGGTCGGCGGCCCGGTACTCGCGCAGCTCGTAGTCGAGCGACGCGTAGCCCTGCGAGCGGCTCTTCAGCTGGTCGTAGAAGTCGACGATCACTTCCGCGAGGGGCATGTCGTACGTGAGCATCGCTCGCGTCGGGTCGACGTAGCTCATGTCCGTCAGGATCCCGCGCTTGCCCTGTGAGAGGTCCATGATCGGCCCCACGTAGCCCTGCGGAACAATGATCGTGACCTTCATCCACGGCTCTTTGACCTGAAGGATCGTGGCGGGGTCGGGCAGCTTGGCCGGGTTGTCGATCGCGATCTCGCCGCTGTGCGTGACCACGCGGTACTCGACCGACGGCGAGGTCGCGATGAGATCGACGTCGTACTCGCGCTCGAGGCGCTCCTGGACGATGTCGAGGTGCAGGAGACCGAGGAACCCGGCCCGGAAGCCGAACCCGAGGGCATTCGAGTTTTCCGGCTCGAAGACAAGCGACGCGTCGTTCAACCGCAGCTTCTCGAGCGCGTCGCGCAGCGCCGGATACTCCTCGCCCATGACCGGGTAGAAGCCGGCGAAGACCATCGGCTTCGCCGGACGGTACCCGGGGAGCGGCGCGCGGGCCGGGTGCGCCGCGAGCGTGAGCGTGTCACCCACCCGGCAGTCGGCGACGGCCTTGAGGCCCGTCGCGACGTAGCCCACCTCGCCGGTGGCGAGGCGCTGGATCGCGACGGCGTTCGGCGCGAACACGCCGAGCTCGAGGAGCTCGCTCTCCTTCTGCGTCGCCATGAGCCGGATACGGTCGCCCTGGACGACGCTGCCGTCGACGATGCGGACGTGCGCGACCACGCCCTTATACGCGTCGTAGTGCGAATCGAAGATGAGCGCACGTAGCGGGGCCTCCTGGTCGCCGCTCGGCGGCGGCACCCGATCGACGACCGCATTGAGGATGTCCGCGACGCCGAGCCCGGTCTTGCCCGAGGCGAGCAGGATCTCGTCAGCCTTGAACCCGAGCGTCGTCCGAAGATCCTCCCTGACGAGATCGATGTCGATGCTCGGCAGGTCGACCTTGTTGATGACGGCGATCACCTCGAGGCCCTGCTCGACCGCGAGGTAGGCGTTGGCGAGCGTCTGGGCCTCGATGCCCTGCGACGCATCGACGAGCAGGACGGCGCCCTCACACGCGGCGAGCGAGCGGCTGACCTCGTAGTTGAAGTCGACATGCCCGGGCGTGTCGATGAGGTTGAGCTCGAACGTGCCGCCGTCCTTGGGCCACGCCATGCGCACGGCGCGGGCCTTGATGGTGATGCCCTTCTCGCGCTCGAGGTCCATCGAGTCGAGGAGCTGGTCCCGCATCTCGCGGAGCGCGACCGTGCCCGTGAGCTCGAGGATGCGGTCGGACAGCGTCGTCTTCCCATGGTCGACGTGGGCGATGACGCTGAAGTTGCGGATGCGGGAACGCGCGTCAGGCACCGGTCCAGCCTAGAGGGGGTAGTGAGCGAGGATCGCGTCGACCGTCGCGGCGACGTCGAGTTCCGACGTGTCGAGGATGAACCAGCCGCGACTGGCGGTGTGTGCGCGGCGCATCGGCTCGTGCAACCGGTGCGCGATGGTCGCGAGGCGGGGCGCGTCGCCCGGCGGCTTGTTCGTGCGGGCGGCGTTGCGCGCGAGCGCGATATCGAGGCTCGGGAGCAGGAGCACCTTGCGGGGGCCCAGGGCCGCGTATTCGTCGGCCTCGGGCTCGTCTTCGATCGTGTCGTCGACGACGGCCGCGTATCCCGCGGTCGAGTACTGCAACGCGACGAAGGCGGCGCTACGCCGGGCTGCGCCCCGCGCCGCCGGGTCGTGCGCCCACGCGTCCGAGTCATGGCCCGCGTCGGACCAGACGCCGAATTCGTCCGCCTTCACGTGGATCGAGTGGTCATAGCGATGAGCGAGGGCGGCGCAGACGGTCGTCTTCCCCGCTCCCGGCCCGCCTGTCACGAGCCAGACCGGTGCAGTCATCGCCGGCCGATGCGCGCGCGGACGGCCGCTGTGATCTCCGCCAGCTCCGTCACCCGAAACACCGACGCGGCACCGATGTACGCGATGCCGCCGACGGCCACGGCAACGAGGGTCTGTAGGAGGAGCCCGAGCTTCGTCTGCTGCAGGTCGACGGTGATGTTCGTCGCGCGGATGAACGCGAACATCGCGATCCCCATGAACAGGCTCGCGGCCAGCACGCGCAGCGTGGCGGTGCCCAGGCCGACGATCCGGAGGCGGGCCCGGGGCGCGAGCAGGACGAAGAACAGGACGGCTTCCGCCAGTGTCGCGATGGAGTTCGCGAGCGCGAGGCCATTGATCCCGTACAGCGGCGCGAGCAGCACCGACAGCACGATGTTCGTGCCGATGGACAGGAGCGTGAGCGCAAGCGGCGTCCGCGTGTCCTTCGACGCGTAGTACGCGCGCGCGAGGATCTGGATGAGCGCGTGGCCGGCGAGGCCGAGGGAGTAGAAGAGAAACGCCTCCTGCGTCGCTTCGCGGGCCTCGGGACCGAACTGCCCGTACTGGAACAGGAGGTTCACGATCGGCCGGCGCAGCACGATCATCATCACCACCGTCGGCAGGGTGAGGAACAGGATCCAGCGGATCGCGGTCTGCAAGATGTCGCGCATCCGCGCCTGGAGCCCCTGCGCCGCGTAGTGCGACAGCGTCGGGAACACCGCCGCGCTGATCGCGATGGAGAACACCCCGAGCGGGAGTTGCATGAGCTGGAACGCGTAGTTGAGCGCGGTGAGCGACCCCTCTGGCAGCTTCGCAGCGAGGAACGTGTCGACGATGAAGATGAGCTGCACCGCGCCGAGCGCGAGGGTGCGGGGAAGCGTGAGCCGCACGATCTCGCGCACGCCGGGATGGCCGAGGTCGAGGGTGAGCTTGTAGCGCGTGCGGCGGAACGTGAGCTCCGGAACCTGCACGAGCCACATCATCAGTGCGCCGACGACCGTGCCCCACGCGAGCGCCTCGATCCCGAGGAACGGGGTGGCGAAGATCGCGAACAGGATGATCACGAAGTTGTAGACGAGCGGCGCCGTCGCTCCGGTGAGGAATTGGCGGTATGAGTTGAGGATGCCGGTAAACAGCGCGGAGAGGCCCATGAAGATCGGGCTCAGCAACATGATCCGCGCGAGTCGCACGCTGAGCTCGACCTGTGCCGGGTCGGGCAGCGGGGCGAGGATGGGCTGGATGATCGGCGCGAGCAGCCAGAGGATCGCCGACACCAGGATGAGCATGATCACGATGGCGTTCATGACGCTCGAGGCGACGCGCCAGGCCTCGTCCTCCCGCTCCTTCGCGAGGTAGCCCGTGAAGACCGGGATGAAGGCGCTCGCGAGCGCGCCGGCGACGAGCAGGTTGAACAGCGTGTCCGGGATCCGGAACGCGGCGAAGTAGCCATCCAGCTCGGGCGTCTGCCCGAACTTCGCGCCGATGATGGAAAGACGGAGCCAGCCGAGGGTCCGGCTGGCGATGAGCGTCGCGATCATGAAGAGCGACGCCCGGCCGACGCTCATCTGCATGTGCGGCGAAGTATGAATAGACTCGCGCACATGGCAAAGAAGAAACGCTCCGCGCTCAAGCGCATCCGCCAGGCTCCCCGCCGAGCGGAGATCAAGGTCCTCACCCGCTCAGCGGCCCGCACGGCCGTGAAGAACGCCCGCGCGGCCGTCGACTCGAAGGCCGACGGGGCCGCCGACTCGGTCCGCGTCGCGGCGAGCGCGCTCGACAAGGCCGTGAAACGCGGCGGGATCCACAAGAACGCCGCCGCCCGCAAGAAGAGCCGGCTCGCGAAGCGCTCGGCGAAGAGCTCGGCCTAAGCGCTACACCCGCGCGAAGCGTGGGAAGGTGTCCGCCCCCGGGTAGCGCGCGGCGTCCCCGAGCTCGAGCTCGATCTCCATCAGCCGGTTGTACTTCGCCACGCGTTCGCTCCGCGAAAGCGACCCAGTCTTGATCTGGCCGGTGTTCAGCGCGACACAGAGATCGGCGATGGTGGTGTCCTCGGTCTCGCCGGAGCGGTGGGAGATGACGGCGGCGTAGCCCGACCGGTGCGCGAGCTCGACGGCTTCGATCGTCTCGGTGAGCGTCCCAATCTGGTTGAGCTTGATGAGCACCGCGTTCGCCGCGCCCTCGCTCACCCCGCGGCGGATGCGCTCGACGTTCGTGACGAAGAGATCGTCGCCAACGAGCTGCAGCCGGTCGCCGAGCGCCTTGGTCAGGGCCTTCCAGCCGTCCCAGTCATCTTCGGCGAGCCCGTCCTCGATCGACACGAGCGGGTATTTGTCGCGCCAAGCGGCGTACTTCTTCACCATCCCGGCGCTGTCGAGCGTCGCTTTTTCGCGCGCGAGGGTGTACTTCCCGTTCGCGTAGAACTCCGTCGATGCCGGATCGAGCGCGATGGCGCAGTCGGTCCCAGCCTTGTAGCCGGCGGCTTCGATGGCGTGGAGGATGAGCTCGATGGGCTGCTCGTTCGAGGCCAGGCCCGAGGGCGCGAACCCGCCCTCATCGCCGACGCCGGTCCCCATGCCGTTGTCGTGCAGCAGCTTCTTCAACGCGTGGAAGATCTCCGCACCCATACGGATCGCCTCTTTGAACGATGGCGCGCCCAGCGGGGCGAGCATGTACTCCTGCATGTCAGCGGAGTCGGTCGCGTGCTTGCCGCCGTTCAGCACGTTCATCAGCGGCACCGGCAGCGTGCGCGCGAGCGGGCCGCCGAGGTAGCGGT
>JALYKF010000030.1 GCA_030774905.1 Chloroflexota bacterium | reverse complement strand
TACATGCGGCTCGAGCACGGCGCCGCGCTGGACGTGATGAAGAGGGTCAAGGACACCTTCGACCCGAAGGGCATCCTCAATCCGGGGAAAATCTACGGAACCTGACCGGCCCCGCAGTCGTTCCTACCCCATGCGGACGCTCGTACTGCTGGTGGTGCTCCTCGCGGCCTGCGCGGCGCCCGGCGCACCGACGTCCGGCATCCGTGGGACGATCCTGGCCGGGCCGGCGTGCCCCGGCCCTGCACGGCTCGACAGCCGCTGCCCCGACCGGCCGGTCGCCATGACGGTCGAGGTCGTCAACGGCACGAGCATCGCGGCGACGTTCACCACCGACGCGGCCGGCGCATTCACGGTCAGCGTCGGACCCGGGACCTACACGCTCCGGTCGAAGAGCGGACTACCGACGCTCCGATCGTCGACGGTGGTCGTCGTTGCCGGTCAGTTCACGGATGTGGAGCTGCACGCCGACACGGGAATCCGCTAGCTACGCGAAGTACCCGTAGTCCCCGAGCAGCAGTCGCAGGAAGACCAGCGAACACAGGATGATGATGGCGATGCGGTGCGAGAAGATCGCCCGCGGCTGTTCGCGCGCGACCTGCGCGACCTGACGCCAGAAGAACAACACGAGCGCGATCTCGCTGAACATGAACGCCGCGTGCACGTATCCAAGCGGAGTCCAGGAGTATGGCTGGGTCATCGTCCAGTTGAGCAGCGCGTGCGTCGCCTGATACAGATGCACGCCGAGCGTGATGACCGCCCCGCCGAGCAGCGCGCCCGTGACCTCCGCGATGTGCGGCCGGCGCCGCCAGAGCGCGAGCTGGCTCACAATGAAGAGATTCACGATCGGGAGCAGGAACGCATCGCCGACGATCGCGGAGGTGTACGACAGCGTCGTGCGGTAGTGGAGGCTGATCGGGTCGGCGGTCCAGCGGAGGTACAGGCTGCCGGCCGCCTGCGTCACGAATCCGAACAGGAGCGTGACGCAGAACACCGACCCGAGGAGGACCCAGGGCCGCGGCTGATAGGCCGCGACTGTTCGCAGCATGGTCCCTCCCCTTCAGTGCTCTCGGGAGCGTACCAAAGTGGAGTGTGGGAACGGGCTCCGGCGGGAGGATTCGAACCTCCAACCAAAGGATTAACAGTCCTCTGCGCTACCGTTGCGCTACGCCGGAATGGACTCATTCTAGTGCGAGCGCCACGATGGGCATCACCTGATGGCAACCCACCAGACCTTCTGCAAGGGCGTGCCGCGCGCGATCGGCGCCGCGCTCGGTGACGCGGCGCCTCCGCATCACCTTGCGACCGGCTGGATGGTGAAGCTCTGGTTCGGGAACAAGGATCTGCACTACGAGTGCGGGGTCTTCCTCCACCGCAAGGTCATCGAGCTCGGCCTGCACTTCGAAAGCGACGCGTTCACTAATCAGCTGCTGCTCGGTGCGCTGCGCGGCCACGCGAAGGCCATCGCTCGCCGGCTCCCCGACGCGCGCATCGAGAGCTGGGACAAGGGCTGGGCCCGCATCTGGGAGCCCATCTCACTGCAGAAGTTCGACGAGCCCTTCAGCGAACGGGTCGTCGACACGCTCGCGAGGTACGTGCGCGTGCTCGAGCCGATCCTCGAAGACTCGCTTCCGGCGGAGGTCCAGTGGAGGCAGTAGCCTCGATCCCGATCAGTACAGGGGAGGGCCACCATGCCGACCACTCACAAGGCGACCGCCACCTGGCGCGGCGATCTCTCGTCGGGCGCCGGCGATGTGTCGACGAACAGCGGAGCGCTGCGCAAGGCGGCGACGAGCTGGACGGAGCGCACCGAAGGCACCGGTAGCGCGGGCGCGACCAGCCCCGAGGAGCTGCTCGCCGCGGCGCATGCGAGCTGCTTCGCCATGGCCTTCTCCGCTCGCCTCGCGAAGGCCGGCGTCGCGGACCCGGTCATCACGGTGACCGCGACCGTCACCTTCGGACCGAAGCCCGAAGGCGGGAACGCGGTGCTCTCGAGCGCGCTCGCCGTACGCGCGCAGGCGCCGAACGGTGACGCGGAGAAGCTCAAGGCCGTGGCCGAGGACGCGAAGGAGAACTGCCCGATCTCGAAAGCGCTGCAAGGGAACGTCGCCGTGAGCGTGGAGGCGAGCCCGAGCTAGCGCACCTCGCGCGCGGCGGCGACGGCCTCCTCGGCGTTCCCGATGAGCCGCTGTGCGCCGCCCAGCGCGCGGGGCACGTCGAAGCGATGATCGAAGTTCCCGAGATTCTCGGCGGCTTCGAGGGCCTCCTCGAGCGCCGAGCCCGCAAGGCGCAGCGCCGACGCCAGCCGCTCGAGCTCGCCTTGGTCGACGCTCACGGCTCGGATGGTGCCACGGCCGGCAGCCATATGCTCGCCCGATGATCGAAACGCTCCGCACTGTCCGGCAGATCCGCCAGTACGCATCTGAGCCCGTCCCCGACGATGTCGTCGCGCAGCTCCTCCAGGTCGCGCGCTGGACCGGCAGCTCGAAGAACTCGCAGCCGTGGAACTTCGTGGTCGTCCGCGATCGCGAGGCGCTGCGGCAGATCAGCCAGCTGCGCCCGAACATCAACTGGCTCGCCGCCGCGCCGCTCGCGATCGCGATCGTGCTCGATGGCGCGGGCACGAGCGAGGCCTACGACGAAGGCCGCGTGACCGAGCGCCTCCTCATCGCGGCGCACGCGCTGGGGCTCGGCGGCGGCACGGCCTGGTTCGGCGAGGAGGCCCACCAGGCCGACGCGAAGCGGATCCTCGGCATCCCCGCGGAGCGGATGGCGCGCTCCATGGTCGCGATAGGCCGGCCGACCTCGATCAAGGATCCGCGTCCGAACCCGCGCGCGGGCGGCCGCAAGCCGCTGACTGAAATCGTGAGCTACGAGCGCTGGGGCAAAGCGAAAACGTGAACGAAGGCGGAGCCCGCCCGAGGGGCGGCTCCGCCGTGTCCTACTCCAAGTAATCCTTGAGCTTCCGCGACCGGCTTGGGTGCCGCAGCTTGCGGAGGGCCTTTGCTTCGATCTGCCGGATGCGCTCGCGGGTGACGTTGAACTCGCGGCCGACCTCTTCGAGCGTGCGGGTGCGACCATCCTCGAGGCCGAACCGCAGTTGCAGCACGCGCCGCTCGCGGCCGGTCAGGCCTTCGAGCACGCTCTCGACCTGCTCCTTGAGCAGCTTGTGCGACGCCGCGTCGGATGGCGCGAGCGCCTGGTTATCGGGAATGAAGTCGCCGAGGTGCGAGTCCTCTTCCTCGCCGATGGGCGTCTCGAGCGAGACCGGCTCCTGCGAGACCTTCACGATCTCGCGGACCTTGTCGGCGGTGATGAGCATCCGCTCGGCGATCTCTTCCGCCGTTGGCTCGCGGCCGAGCTCCTGGAGCAGGCCACGAGACACGCGGATGAGCTTGTTGATCGTCTCGACCATATGCACGGGGATGCGGATGGTCCGCGCCTGGTCGGCGATCGCGCGCGTGATGGCCTGACGGATCCACCACGTCGCGTACGTCGAGAACTTGTAGCCCTTGCGGTAATCGAACTTCTCGACGGCGCGGATCAGGCCGATGTTCCCTTCCTGGATGAGATCGAGGAAGCTCATGCCGCGGCCGATGTACTTCTTCGCGATCGACACGACGAGCCGGAGGTTCGCTTCGGTGAGGTTATGCCGCGCGTCGTCGCCCTTCTGGATGAGCTCATCGGCGAGCCGGCGCAGACCGCGCTGCTCGTCGGCGTCGTCACGCACAAGCATGTCGAGGTGCTTGACCATGACGGTCCGCATCTCTTGGCCGAGCATGACGAGCTCGCCCAAACGCTCGGCGCCTTCAGCCGGGCCGTGGATCTTCGAATACGCGGGAAGAATGCGGATGGTGAGCCGCTCCGGATCGCGCTTGGCCGCATCGATGATGGCGACGAGCTCGCCGATGAGGATCGCGGCTTCGGCCGAGATCTCTTTGCTGTTGGACTCTGCCTCGAGCGGCTCGCGCAGCCGGAGGAGCCGGTTCGCCAGGCGCTTCAGCTCCTTGCCGCCCTCGGCCTCCTTGAGCGTGTACCGCAGGGCCTTGCCGGTGAAGCGCGTTGCTTCGTCCACGAATTCCTTGGGGCGGCCGAGGGCCATACGCTTCTTCGTCTCGACGCCGAGCTCGTACAGGTGGACGACGGAGAGCGCGGGCGACTCGAGCGCCATCTCGCCGAGCTCGATGGATTTCGCGAGGTTGACCTCTTCCTCGGCGGTGAGGAGCGGGACCTTCCCGATCTCCTTGAGGTACATCCTGACCGGGTCGTCGACGCTGATGAGGTCCGAGGCGAGGACCGCGGAGATGCTGTCCTCGCGCTGGGCCTCCTCGGTTTCTTCCTCTTCTTCCTTGACCTGGTGATAACTCGGGCCACGGTCGGCTTCGAGGATCTCGACGTTGTTGTCGTCGAGGGTGACGAGGAGCTCTTCGATCTCACCGGCTTCGGCGTCGGGGATGCCGCGGGCGATGTCCTCCTGGGTGAGGTAGCCCTGCTGCTTGCCGCGCGCGATGAGCTTCTCCGCCGCCTCGCGGTGCTCGGGATGGATCCCGATACGTTCGGGCGTCGCGGGCTTCGCGGATTCCTTCTCTTTGGTCGCTGTCTTGGCCATTCCTACTCCTGCTCAATCTGTGGACTTGGTCCACAGACATCTGTCGGGACTCGCTCGGTCCGGCACAGCCGGCCCTCGCTCGTTCTTACTCCTGCTCACTACTGCGAAGGACGGTCGACCGCTGGAGCGAGCGCTGGACCTCTTCCAGATCGCGCGCCAACCGGCCTACCTCCTCGTCGAGTCCGCCGACGTCCCCGTCCGCACGCGCGAGTGCCGCGCGTACGTCGATGAATCGTCGCCGCAAGTTCTCTTCCCGAAGCCGGAGCGCCACGATCTCGATCTCACGGCCCGGATCGGCCCCTGATCCTGGCTCCGGCGCAAATGCGCCCAATGTCGCCGCCGTAGCGGCAATGTGAGCCGGAAGGTCAGCGGTCGATCGCCCGCCACGAAGCTGTTCGAAGATCTCTCGGTGGACGGGGTCTGCCAGGTCCGCGGGATCCAGGTCGAGGCGCGGTGCTTCTTCGGGGAACTTGGTCAATTGTGCCATTAAGTAACGCTCCAGAGAAGTCGTTTGTTTCCGCTCGGCCCCTGGAAGTGCGTCCGCGCGCGGATCGGCGGTCGCTGCAGGCGGTCGAACGGCCGCGGCGGCGCCGACCTGGGCTCGGAGGGTCTCCTGATCGAGGCCGGATAGGCGGGAGAGCGTGCCGAGATACAGCTCGCGGGTCAGCGCGTCGGGCTCGTCTGCGAGGATCGGCAGGGACTCACCAAGGAAGCGCCGTCTCCCGTCCGGGCTGTCCAGGCGGTCGTCGAAGCGCTTCGCGATGGCATCGATCACAAACTCGAGGACCGGCTTCGCCGCGCCGATGAGGCCGCGCAGCCGTGCCGGGTCGCTTCGTGCAAGATCGTCGGGGTCCGTGTCCGGGGGAAGCACGGTCATGTACACACCGAGGCCCTGCCGCGTACTGATGACCCCCGTTCCTGTTCGGAAGCGTTGGACGACCTTCAGCAGCTCACGGCCACGCGTCTCCGCTGACCGCTGACC
>JALYKF010000029.1 GCA_030774905.1 Chloroflexota bacterium | reverse complement strand
GCGCGGTGCCACGTGGCTGCGCCCGGCCGGCGAGGACATCCGCGAGCGCCTGGAGCGAGGCGGGAACGTCGCCGTACGTGAGGAGGGCCGGCCGCTCGGGCATCAGCGTCGCGTCGTACGGGCTTCGGAGCGCGCACAGGATCCCACCGTCGGCGAGGAGCATTCGCGCGCGCTCCGCCTGCGGCGGATCGAAGAACGCGCTCGACGTGCACACCGCGAGCGGCCCGTCGCCCGCCGGCACCCGACCATCGGCGCTGAACGCGAGACCGGGACCCAGGCGCTCGCGCAGCGCCGTCTCGAGGTGCGTCTCCAGCTGGGCCAGCTCCTCGACTGGCGATCGGCGCTCCGACGGGAACATCACCACGCGGATCGGGCCACCCAGCGGCGGCAGGGGAGGCCCGGCGTGGGTGATCGAGGCGGCCGCGATCTCGAGCGCGAGCGCGCGGCCCGGCCCGTCGTTGAACGCGCCGTCCGGAACGTCCACCCCGAACCGCTCTCGGAACGCGGTCACGCGGACGATCGCCTCCCGGAGCCGCGCCGGCGGTACGCCGAGGGCCAGGTGTTCGGCCTCCGCCAGCTGCTTGTCGATGCCGCTCGTCACCATGACCGCGTCGATCCCGGCGTTCACCGCGCGCGCGCCGACCCGCTCCGGCGTCTCCACCTGCGTCAGGCCCGACATATCCAGTGAGTCTGTGACGGTGAGCCCGCGGAAGCCGAGCTCGCGTCTGAGCAGGTCACCGAGGATGCGCGGCGAGAGGGTGGCGATATTCGCGTCATCGAGCGCGGCGTACCGAATGTGCGCGGTCATGACCGATGATGCGCCGGCGTCGATGGCGGCGCGGAACGGCACGAGCTCGCGAGCCTCGAGGGTCGCGCGATCCGCCGCGACATCGACGGTCGTGTGGTGCGTGTCGTGCGCGGTCGCGCCATGACCGGGGAAGTGCTTCGGCGACGTGGCCACGCCGGCGCCCTCCGAGCCTCTGACCCACGCCGCGCAGGACCGCGCGACCGCGCGCGTGTCGTCGCCGAACGAACGTGTGCCGATCACGGGATTGCGCGGATCCACGTTCACGTCGCAGACCGGCGCGTGATTCATCGCGATGCCATCCGCCAGCAGTCCGAGCGCGACCGCGCGCGCGGCGCGCTCGGCGTTCGCCGGATCGCCGGTCGCGCCGATGGCCATCGCGCTTGGGAACACCGCGCCGTAGCCGATGCGGATGACGCTCCCGCCCTCCTGGTCCACGCCGACGGGGACCGGCGGCAGCCCTCCGCGGCGGGCGGCGGCAACGGCCTCGCGCAGCATGCCGCGTACCTGCTCGCGCGAGCGGATATTGCCGCGGTACGCGAAGAGGAGCAGCCCGCCGATCCGCCCCCGTTCGATCGCGTCAAGAAGCGCACCGGGCACGGCCGCGCCGTCGAATCCCGCCCAGACGAGGCCGCCCGCGGTGATGCGCGTCACGCGATCGAGCCTAGGTGGTCATCGCCTCCGCGGCAGTCGCGATGCGTTCGCATGCGGCGCGCAGCGCCGTCACATCGCGCTCGGAGAAGTGGTCGCCGAACATCGTGCCGATCGCGCGGACGACGTTCGGCGCGGCACGCCGGAACGCACGCCGGCCGTCGACCGTCAGCACGATGAGCTGGCCGCGCCGATCCGAGGCGCAGGCCCGTCGCTCGATGTAGCCGCGGTCGACCAGCCGATCGAGGAGGCGGGTGAGCCCGCTCTTCGTGATGAGCACCCGTTCCGCGAGCTCGGTCGGGCGCAACCCGTCCTTCGGGCCGGTCGCCACGTTGACGAGCACGTCGTACTCCGAGTGCGAGACGCCCGTATCGGCGAGCGCGGCCTCGAGGGCGACCGACGACGCGATGCTCGCCCGCAGGAACGCGCGCCAGGCCCCGAGCTCGAGGCCGGAGGCCCGCCGGCCCTTCTCGGTGGACCGGGAATATGTTGACTGAGCAACTTGTTCCTGCACAACAAGAAGGATAGCTGCCGGCGGATCGCCGAGCAAGCACCGTTCGCACCGGTCGACCCGGTAAGAAGGACAACAGACACATGCAGTGGCAGATCGACACAAGTCATTCGAGCGTGACCGCGGCGGTGAAGCACATGATGCTCACGACCGTGCGTGGGGCATTCAGCGGCGCGACGGGCGTCATCGACTTCGACCCGGCGACGCCGGAGACCGGCGCCGTCGAGCTCCGGATCCCCGTGAGCAGCGTGAACACTGGTGACCCCAAGCGCGACGGGCATCTCCGCTCCGCGGACTTCCTGGACGCCGAGACCTACCCCGAGATCGTGTTCAAGAGCACGAAGGTCACGGCGAAGCAGCGGAACCGGTTCGTCGTGGACGGCGACCTCACCATCCGCGGCACGACGAAGCCAGTGGTCGTGAAGGTCGAGCTCGTCGGCATCACCGCGGATCCGCGTGCCGGTCAGCGTGCCGGATTCGACGCGACGCTGAGCTTCGATCGCACCCAGTGGGGCCTCACCTGGAACATGCCGATCCCGAGCGGCGTCCTCGTTGGCGAGAAGATCACCATCGAGGCGAACATCGCCGCGACCCCCAAGGCCGTGGCGGTCGCGGCCTAGACCGTCGCGCGGCGGCGCGCGTGGAAGCGGGAGATCGCAAGCTCCCCGAGCGCGCGCCGCCGAGTCCGGCGTGGCTCCTTCTCGAGGATGATGCGACGGACCTGATCCGCTGATGGGACGATCGGCGCGATCCGTCGCCGGCTCCGCGGCCCCGCGATGCGCCCCTCGAGCGCATCGATCACATCTTTGACGCGCTCATCGATCTCGTGGATGTCGAGCGGGCGGTCACCCAGCGGCAACGAGATCCGCACCTCGAGCTGATCGCTCTCCCGGTAACCGACTCCGCGCCTGGTCTGCACGTCCAGCACCGCGCCGTGCACCCGCCGCCGCCACTCGTTGCGCGGTCGCGCGTACGGCGGCAGCGGCACCGTGATGGAGAAGCGGCGTTTGGCCACGGGCCGAGCCTAGCGCTCAGCCGCGGGTGACGATGACGTCGACGGCGTCCCAGCCGGTCGCCCCATTGGGGAACGGCTCGCGCCGGACCTCCGTCTCGCGCGCGCCCGTCCCATCGGTCGCGCGCGCGACGATCGTGAACTTGCCGGTCCCGGGCGGCGTCCAGTCCAGCTTCCAGCGAACCCAGGTGAGTGGTCCGAGCGCCGGCTCCAGGTCGGCCGCCTTGAACGTCTTCCCCTCGTCCGTCGAGACCTCGACGGTCGTGATCCCGCGCGCCCCCGCGAACGCGACCCCGGCGATCGGGACCTTCCCGCCGTCCCACTTCGCGGCGCGGCTCGGGGTGTCGATCCGGGTATTCGTGTTGATGACGGCGACGTCGGACCAGCCCCGCTCCATCCAGTAGCCGAGGAAGTCGAAGGTGACGCACTCGATGGAGCGCAGCCACTTCACGTTCTTCATGCCGTAGATATTCGGCACGAGCAGCCGCGCCGGGTATCCGTGGTCCTGCGGGATCGTCACGCCGTTCATGAGGTATGCGACGATCGTGTCCGGCTCCATGGCCTTCTCGATCCGGATCGAGTCGGTGTACCCGTCGATCGACGTGAGCTTCACGTCATACGTCTCCGCCTTTGGCCGGGCCCGCGCGAGCAGGTCGCGCAGGGGTACGCCGGTCCAGAGCGCCGTCGACATGAGCTCGCCGCCGATCTCGTTGCTGATGCACTCGAGCGTCTTGAGCTGCTCGACGGCTTCGAGGTCCAGAAGCTCCTCGTAGGTGAGCGTGAACGGGCTCACGACGGCCCCGCCGATCTCGAGGGTCCACTTCGTCACGTCGGCCCCGGGCTTGATGAGGGTCGTGTCGACCGTGTAGTGATCCGCGTTGTCCGTGACCCGAGGCGTGAGTCCCGGCAGTGATTCGAAGGCCGGGAGCGCGGCGGGTGGAGAGACCTTCGTGCGCAGCCGCCGCGCGATGAACGGGATCCCTTCGGCGCGCTTGCCGAGCGCCCGCGCCGCGGCGCCGCCCCCGAGGCTGGCGACCGCGATGACGGCCGCGACGGCCGCGGCACCGAAGAGGGCCCGCCGACGCGACGGCGATCGTTCCGCGGC
>JALYKF010000028.1 GCA_030774905.1 Chloroflexota bacterium | reverse complement strand
ACGTTCGGCCACTACGAGGAGCACGCGAAGGAGCTGGGGCAGTGAAGCGTCCCATCCGCGTCGTCATGGCGAAGGCGGGGCTCGACGGCCACGACCGCGGGGTCAAGGTCGTGGCGCGGGCGTTGCGGGATGCGGGGATGGAAGTGATCTACACCGGGGTCCATCAGACGCCCGAGCAGGTGGTGGCGACCGCGCTGCAGGAGGACGCCGACGCGATCGGCCTGTCGCTCCTCTCCGGCGCGCACAACTACCTCTTCCCGCGCGTCGCAGAGCTCATGAAGGAGAAAGGAATGGACGACGTCCTGCTGTTCGGCGGCGGGATCATCCCGGAGGACGACATCGAAGGCCTCAAGAAGCACGGGGTCGAGCGCATCTTCCAGCCAGGTGCGTCGCTGGAGGAGATCATCGCGTACGTCCGCGAGGCCGTGGCGAAACGCCGCGGCCAACCCGCGTAGGAGGAGCGACATGGCCAAGAAAGACGACCGACCGATCGACGTGGGCCTCGCGGCCCTGACCGGCAACGATGAGGCCGCGGCCATCGCATTCTGGAAGAAGCGCTTCGAGCTCATCGCGGCCATCCCGAACGAGATCGCGCGCGTGGGTGCGCTGACGCCGCAGCTGCGCGAGCTCACCCGGATGAGCAACGACGCCGAGCGCGAGCGGCTCACCCGGGCCCGGATCATCGCGTTTGCGCAGCTCCCAGCAGACGTGCAGAGGAAGATGTCCGAGTCGCGCAAGGCGGCTTGGAGCGTCGACAAGGCCGTTCTCGAGAAGGATCAAGCGCTTGTCGACAAGATCCTGCCGACCCTCGACGCGAACGTTCGCTCGGCGTACCCGACGCCATAGTGGATCTGCGCTACCGGGACGATCAACTGGCGGTCCGCGACGCGATCCGTGCGTTCGTCGGCGAGCGCATCGTCCCGCGGGCCGCCGAGTGGAGCGAGCAGGGCGAATTCCCGATGCCGCTCCTCCCGGAGCTCGCGTCGGTGGGCCTGACCGGCCTCACGATCCCGGAGGAGCACGGCGGCTCCGGGCTCGACGCGCTGACCACCGCCCTCGTCGCCGAAGAGCTCGGGGCGGGCGACGGCTCGGTGGCGCTCACGCTCGCCGCGCACAACTCGCTCTGCATCGGGCACATCCTCACCGCCGCATCGCCGGAGCAGCGCGCGCGCTGGCTCCCGCCGCTCGCGCGCGGCGATCATCTCGGAGCCTGGGCCCTGACCGAGCCGAGCGCCGGGTCCGACGCGGTTTCCGCGAAGACGACGGCGAGGACGGATGGGGACTCGTGGGTCCTCAACGGGCAGAAGCAGTTCATCACGAACGGCTCGATCGCCGGCTTCACCGTCGTCATCGCCGCCACGGCCGACCGGCGCCTCACCGCGTTCGGTGTGCGCGCCGACAACCCGGGACTGACCCCCGGCAAGCGCGAGAAGAAGATGGGCCTGCACGCCTCGGATACCGCGCAGCTGATCCTGCAGGACTGCCGCGTGCCTGACGCGGATCGGATCGGTGAGGTCGGCGCGGCGTTCGGGAACGTCCGCACGGTGCTGGATCGCGGCCGCATCGGCATCGGCGCGCTGGCCATCGGCCTTGGACGTGCGGCCGTCGAGACCGCGACCGCGTACGCGAAGGAGCGAACGCAGTTCGGCAAGGCCCTCGCGGAGTTCCAGATGATCCGGTGGAAGCTCGCGCAGGCCAGCACGGAGCTGGACGCCGGACGGCTGCTCATCCATCGGGCCGCGAGCCTCGCCGACGCGGGGCGGCCGTTTACCCGGGCCGCGTCGATGGGGAAGCTGTACGCGACCGAGGCCGCCAGCCGCGCCGCCAACGCCTCGTTGCAGGTCCTCGGCGGGTACGGCTACCTGCGGGACTATCCGATCGAGCGCATCGTGCGGGACGTGCGGCTCATGGAGATCGGGGAAGGCACCAGCGAGATCCAGCGGATCGTCATCGCGCGCGACCTCGTCGCCGCGTCTTGATCGCGGCGGCGGAGTCGCTGCTCGCGGGCGCGCGCACGGGCGACACGCGCAGCATCGCGCGGCTCCTCACGATTGTCGAGAACGACGAGCCCGGCAGCGCGGACATCCTGCGGTCGCTCTACCCCGATACCGGCAGCGCGCGGATCATCGGCGTGACCGGCCCTCCGGGTGGTGGCAAGAGCACGCTCGTGTCGCGGCTCGCGGCCGAGTACCGGAAGACGTTCGATCGTGTCGCCATCGTGGCCGTCGATCCGTCGAGCCCGTTCACCGGGGGCGCCATCCTCGGCGATCGCATCCGGATGCGCGACCGCTTCCTGGACGAGGGCGTGTTCATTCGCAGCATGGCGAGCCGGGGCCACGCCGGCGGCCTCGCGCGCGCCACGATGCGCGTCGTGAACGTGCTCGACGCGCTCGGCACCGGGCTGGTGATCGTCGAGACGGTCGGCGTCGGTCAGGAAGAGGTCGACGTCGTTCGGGTAGTGGATACGGTCTGTCTGGTCACTGTCCCCGGGCTCGGGGACGACATCCAGGCCATCAAGGCCGGTGTGTTGGAGATCGCCGACGTCCTCGTCGTGAACAAGGCCGACAAGCCCGGGGCTGACGAAGCGGCGCGCGACTTGGCTCAAATGCTGAGCCTCGGTCCTTCCGTGCGCCCGGGCCCGGCTTCGCCGGCCCCGGGCGAGCCCCATTCAAGATGGAAGCCGCCGATCGTCCGCACGAGCGCGCAGGACGGCAGTGGGGTCGACGAGCTCGTGCGGGCGATCGAGCAGCACGCGGAGTGGTCCCGCACGAGCGGCATGCTCGCGGAGCGGCGTGCCGGCGCGGCGCGCCAGGAGGTCGAAGCGCTCCTTCGGGACGCGCTCGTCAAGCGATTGGAATCACGCCTCGGCTCGCAGCGCGTGTCCGACGCGGTCGCCCGCGTGGCCACCCGTGAGC
>JALYKF010000027.1 GCA_030774905.1 Chloroflexota bacterium | reverse complement strand
GGACGCCGGCGTACTTCAAGCGGAGTGCGAGGTCGCGGCTGCGCAGACCGGTGACGGTCGCGTGCGCCACGCGCGGCGCGAGCGTCTCGAAGTCGGCGTCCCAGATCCACGACACGTCGCGCGAGTCGGCGTCCCGGTCGTTCAGGGCGGCGAGGATGCGGGGATGCCGGTCGGTCTCGAGGAGCGCGCCGATCGCGGCATTAAACCCGGCGGGGTTCTTCACCAGGACGAGCCGCAGCCGGCGGCCTTCGGCTTCGATGATCTCGAGCCGGCCGAACGCCGGCTTGAACGCGGCGAGGGCTCTCGTCGCCGTGGCGAGCGAGATGTCGAGCGCGCGCGCGGCCGCGATCGCGGAGAGCGCGTTGTACGCGTTGTACAGGCCGGGCAGCGGCACGACGACCTCGTCGACCGCGGACGCCACCGCGCCGCCGAGGCGGACCCGGCTCGCGTTCGCTTCGAGGCGCACCTCGGCGGCGCTCACGTCGCGCGGCCGACGCTCGAGGCCGCAGAACGCGCAGTACCAGTCGCCGACGTGGGCGAGGATCACGCGCCGGTACGCGAGCGGCTGCTTGCAGCGCGGGCACCGCGTCGCGTCGCTGATCGCCTGCGGCACCGAGCCGCCGACCGACGCGTCATCGACGCCGAACGTGAGCACGGGCCCGCGGTGCCGCTCGGCCAGGTACGCGACGATCGGATCGTCCGCGTTGAGCACGAGCGTCGTCGACTCGCGGAGCCCCGCGATCGCGTTCCCGATCCGCTGCGCGAGGGCGTCGATCTCGAAGTACCGGTCGAGCTGATCGCGGAACAAGTTCGTGACCACGAGCACCCGCGGAGCGAGTCGCGCGAGGACGCGCGGCACCGAGGCCTCGTCGACCTCAAAGATGCCAACGTCGCCGCGGACTTCCCCACCCCAGGTCGCGTCGGCGAGGAGCGCGGCCGCGATGCCCCGATCGAGATTCGATCCCGACCGGTTGTGGACCGGCTGCCAGCCGGCGGTGCGCACGATGTCGGACAGCATCCGCGTGGTCGTGGTCTTCCCGTTCGTGCCCGAGACGCAGACCGCGCCGTGGCTCAGCGTTGCGCTGAGCTCGGCGATCGCATTGGGAGCGACGCGGAGCGCGATGATACCCGGGAGCGCGGTCGCGCCGCGACCGAGACGCTGGAGCGCGGCGCGCGCCACCTTGCCCGATGCGACGGCCGCGATGGTCCGAGGTGAGCCTGCGGTCACGCGCTGAACGTTAGGCGCCGGCCGGCTGGACCTCGCGGAGCAGGAGCTCGAGCTCGTCGACCGCGCGGCCGAGCCGGAGGGCCAGAGCCTTTGCGATGTCGCCGTTCGCGCTCGCGTTCTGCAGCGTGCCCTCGGCCTCGAGCCGCGCGAGGAGCGCAACGGCGCGCCGGAGCCGCGCGATCGTGAGCGAGGCCGGCAGTGTCCGGCGAAGCTGTGAGACCCGCTCCTCCAACCGTTCGAACCGGCGGCGGAGCTCGTCCTCAAGGTCTTCGTTCGCGAGGCCTTCGAGCCGCTTCACCTCGGTCTGGAGCGTCGCGAGGTCGCGGGCCACGACCTGGGCGGCCTTCTCGAGGGAGTACCCCTTCTCAAGGGCCTGCCGGATCCGGATGACCTTCTCCATGGCGAACACGTCGTAGTCGTGGTCGTCGTTCGTAGAGGGCTTCACGAGCCCCTTTTTGGTCCAGTAGATGAGCTGCCGCGGGGTGACGTTGCACACCCGGGCGGCCTCCGCGGCCGACAGGCGCAGCCGCTGGATGACTTCGCCATCGTTCGCGATCAGTACCTGGGCAAGGATGTCCTGCGCGTCGGCGTCCGCCACTTCGCTCCCCTTCCGCTCGCCTGCTTCCTTGCGGTCGCAGGAGGCGACGAGTGTGGCTGGGGGTGCTGAGGGTGTCAATAAGTAGGACAGGTGGCTGATACCGGACCACGACCAGGGCCCGCGTCGGCTAGCGCGCGGGCTTCTTCCGTTCGGCCTTGGGCGCCGCGATCGGCTGCCGGTAGGCCACTTTCACGCTCACGTGGTAGCTGGTCAGCCCCCGTGGCGACAGGTCGGCCCACTGCCGGGTGATCTCGACGGCGATCGGCTCATCCACGTCGGCGCGGGCGCTCTTCACCGCGGCCTTGAGCGCGGCGTCCCAGCCGGCCGTCGCGACGCCGGTCGTCTCGTGGATCCGAACGACCACCGGCGTCCGGGCGGCGGCGGGCTTAGCGGCCCTTGGGCGGGTAGCCCTCAAGGCCGTACTCCTTGATCTTCGCGTAGAGGAGGCGACGGTAGATCCCGAGCATCTCGGCGGCCTTGGACCGGTTGCCGTTCGCGTCGCGGAGGGCCTTCATGATGAGGTCCTTCTCGAACTGGGCGACGGACTTCTTGAAGAACGAGCTGTCGCCCTTGGACTCGGTGTCGCCCTCGCCCTCCTCGCCCTCGGCCGCGTCGTGGTCGCCGAACGGGAGCTCGCGGCTCGTGATGATCTGGCCCCGAGAGAGCACGACCGCGCGCTCGATGACGTTCTCGAGCTCGCGCACGTTGCCGGGCCAGTTGTATTCCATGAGCCGGCGGATGGCCTCTTCGCTGATCGCCGCGGGCTGCGCCGTCGCGCTGTACCGGTGCTTGGCGAGGAAGTGCTCCACAAGCGAGGGGATGTCCTCCTTGCGGTCGCGGAGCGGCGGCATGTGGATGTTGATGACGTTGAGGCGGTAGTAGAGGTCGTCGCGGAACTTCGACTGCTCGACCTGCTTCTGTAGGTCCTTGTTCGTCGCGACGATGATCCGGATGTCCACCTTGATCGGCAGGTTCGAGCCGATGCGCTCGATCTTCCGCTCCTGCAGGACGCGCAGGAGCTTGGTCTGCGTCGGCACGGTCATCTCCCCGATCTCGTCGAGGAAGATCGTGCCCTTGTCGGCCATCTCGAATCGGCCGCGGCGCTGCGTCATGGCGCCGGTGAAGGAGCCCTTCTCGTGACCGAAAAGCTCGGCCTCGAGGAGCGTTTCTGGCAGCGCCGCGCACGAGACCTTCACCATCGGACCGGACCGCCGGTTCGAGTTGAAGTGGAGCGCCTCGGCGACGAGCTCTTTACCGGTGCCGCTCTCGCCGGTGATGAGGACGGTGGCATCGGCCTTCGCGACCTTGCCGACCGTCTTGTAGACCTCCTGCATCGCGGGCGAGTTCCCGACGATGCGCTCGGTCTGGACGAGCGAGCTGATCTCGTCCCGCAAGACCTCGACCTCTTGCGTGAGGTCCTGGTAATCAAGGACCCGCTTGACGCTGTGGGAGATCTTGTCGAGCTCGAAGGGCTTGGTGATGTAGTCGAACGCGCCGAGCTCCATGGCGCGGATGGCGGCGTTGGAGCTGCCGAAGGCGGTCATGATCAGGACGGCCGTCTTGGGATTCGTCGACTTGAGCCGGGCGAGCGCCTCGATGCCGTCGAGCTCGGGCATCCGGACGTCCATGATCACCAGGTCAGGGCTCGATTCCTTGACCTTGTCGACGACCTCGATCCCGGTGGAGGCCTCGACGACGGCGAAGCCTTCATCAGCGAGCAGCTGCTTCAGCAGCGAGCGAATGGATGCGTCGTCGTCGGCAACCAGAATGGTCTTTTGTGCCAAGGTCTGTACGGTTCCTTCCCAAGAGCAACGGAGAAGCCTGCTGCGATGGTCTAGAGGCTCCCCGGCGTTGCGATAGTTGTCCCGCACAGCGTACAGGTTGTCAAGCTGGGCGGTCGAAAGCGCAAACCGTCGCTAC
>JALYKF010000026.1 GCA_030774905.1 Chloroflexota bacterium | reverse complement strand
TTCACCATCTTCAGCGACGTCGTCTTCCCCGAGCCGCTCGGGCCCACGAGGATGCAGATCCGGCCGGCCGGTACCGTGAACGAGAGCCGGTCGACCGCGACCTGGTCCGCATAGCGCTTGGTGACGTCGCGGAATTCGACCGTCGCTCCGCGCTCTGCCGGCATCCGCGGAGGATACGGGGCGCGCGCTAGGCGGCGCCGTCGCGTAGCTGGAGGTCCTTGATGAGCTCGGGGGTGCGGCCGAGCTCGAGGCGGCGGGAGAGCTGGGACAGGGTGAAGCAGATCACGAAGTACACGAGCGCCACGAACAGGAACACCTCGATCGGGTTGAAGTACGTCGTGTACAGGGTCCGACCCTGGCGGAGGAGCTCGCTCACGCCGATCGTCCCGACGAGCGAGGTGTCTTTGATGATCGTCGTGAGCTGCGAGACCATCGCGGGGACCATCAATCGGAGCGCCTGAGGCAGCAGGACGTGGCGCATCGTCATCGGGTAGGACAGGCCGAGGGCCCGCGCGGCCTCCGTCTGGCCGCGCGGCAGGCTCACGATCCCGGCCCGGATGATCTCGGCGAGGACCGCGCTCGTGTACATCGCCAGGCCGAGCACGCCGGCCCAGAAGCGCGACAGCTCGAACTCCTCGCCGAGGACCGGCTTGAACAGGGCAGAGCCCTTGATGCCGAAGTAGATGATGAGCAGGAGCACCGGGAGCGCGCGGATCGACTCGATGTAGGCGATCGCTGGCCAGCGCAGATACCAGCGGGTGGACAGGCGCAGGAGCGCGAAGATGAGACCGACGGCGAAGGACAGAACGATCGCCGCGACCGACAGCATGAGTGTGTCGAGCAGCCCGGTCCCGAAGTAGCGGAGGATCGCCGGGTCGACGAACAGGTACCAGGTGTCGGGACGCATCAGCGGGCCACCCGCAGGCGCCGCTCAAGCCAGTTCACCCCGACCCCCATGGGGATCGTGAGGGCGAGGTAGAGCAGGGCCACCGCGCCATAGGCCTCGACGGTACGGAAGGTGCGCGACTCCACGATGTCGCCGGCATTCAGCAGCTCGGCCACGCCGATGGTCGTCGCGAGCGAGGTGTTCTTCACCAGGGCGATGAAGATGTTCCCGAGGGGCGGGATGATCGCCCGGAACGATTGGGGCATCTGGACGTAGCGGAGCATCTGCACGTAGGAGAGTCCCAGCGAGCGCGCCGCCTCTATCTGGCCGCGATCCACGCCCAGGAGGCCGCCCCGGACCACCTCGGCCACGTAGGCCGCGTGGTAGAGCGAGAGGCCGAGGAGCGCGGCACGGAAGTTGAACTCGAACGCGTCGTCAGAGAAGCGGATGCCGATGATCGGCGCGGCGAAGAACAGGAAGAAGAGCTGCACGAGGAGCGGGGTGTTGCGAAAGAACTCGACGAACCCCGTCCCGATCCACCGGAGCGGGGCGAGCGGCGAGATGCGGAAGACCGCCACGGCCGTGCCGATCACCACGCTCCCGAGCAGGCTGATGACCGACAGCTGCACCGTCAGCCACAGCCCGCTCGGGAACAGGTACAGGTCCGGGAACTCGAGGATGATGCCGCCCGGCACGGCTAACGCCTACTTCCCTTCGGGATTCTTCTTCTCGTCACCGGAGACAGGCGTGATCCACTGCTTGTAGATCTTCGCCCAACGGCCGTCATCGATCATCTTCTTGATCTCCGCGTCGATCCATGCCTGGAAGCCGACGCGGCCCTTGTTGAAGCCGATGCCGTACGGCTCCTCGGAGAAGTACCCACCCACGATCTTCGTGTTCGGGTCCTGCTTCACCAGGCCGAACAGGATCGTCTCGTCGGTCGAGATGGCGTCGGCCTGCCCGTTCTGGAGCGCGAGGAGGCACGGCGGATAGGTGTCGAGCAGCAGCAGCTTCGTGACGCCTTTCGCCCGAAGGTTCGTCTCGCTCGTCGAGCCTTTCGCCGAGCACACGGTCTTGTTCACCAGGTCCTCGACCTTGGACACCGATGTGTCGCTCTTCTTCACCAGGATCTTCTGGCCGGTCTTGAAATAGACCGCGGAGAAGTCGATCTGCTTCTTGCGATCCTCGTTGATCGTGAACGTCGCGATGACGATGTCGGCCTTGTTGTCCTGGAGCGTGGGGATGCGCGTGGCCGACACGACCGGGGTCCACTCGATGACGTCGTCGATGTTCGCCTGCGGACCGAAGATCCCCTTGGCGAGCTCGCGGGCGATGTCGATGTCGAAGCCCTCGAACTTCCCCGTGGCCGGGTTCTTCAGCCCGAACGGCACGTTGTCCTCGCGGGTGCCGACCCGGAACTTGCCCTTCGTCTGGATCGCGTACTGGAACGTTGACAGCTCGAACTTCGGCTTCGCCGCGGCGCTCGCGGCCGGCGACGCCGACGTCCCAACGGTCCCGCCGCCGCCGCACGCGGCGGCCACGAACAGCGCCGCCGATCCGATCGCAATGGCGCGCAAGGCATTTCGCATAGATCCCTCCACCTTATGTCGGTCTCGGCTAGTGCCGGATGACCTTGCTGAGGAACTGTTTGGCGCGCTCCTCCCTCGGCGCGGTGAAGAACTCGGCGGCCGGTGAGTCCTCGATGATGCGGCCGGCATCCATGAACAGGATCCGGTTCGCGGCCTCCCGGGCGAAGCCGAGCTCGTGACTCACGACCATCATCGTCATGCCCTCCTTCGCGAGCGCGCGCATCACGTCGAGCACCTCGCGGATCATCTCCGCGTCCAAGGCGCTGGTCGGCTCGTCGAAGAGCATGACCTTCGGATCCATCGCGAGCGCGCGGGCGATCGCCACACGCTGCTGCTGCCCGCCCGAGAGCTGGGCCGGAAAGCTGTCGGCTTTCTCCGCGATCCCGACCTTCGTCAGGAGGGCCAGGCCTGTGTCTCGCGCCGCCGCCTTCGACAGCCCGCGGGCGCGTACGGGGGCGAGCATGACGTTCTCGAGCACGGACAGATGCGGAAACAGGTTGAAGCTCTGGAACACCATCCCGACGTCTCTGCGGAGGCGGTTCACGTCCGTCCGGCGATCCTCGACGTGGGTCCCGTTCACCGTGAGCGTGCCCCGCTCGATGGGCTCGAGACGGTTCACGGTCCGGATCAGCGTGCTCTTCCCTGATCCCGACGGGCCGATGATCACCACGACCTCCCGCTCCTCCACGCGGAGCGTGATCCCCTGCAGCACGTGCAGCGAACCGTAGTGCTTATGGACGTCGATGAATTCGATCAACGGAGGTCACGGCAGTCTAGTGAACGGGTGGTGCCGGTCGGGGCTGTGTGCAGCATCACCCCCGTGAGGAAGGGTTTCGTTACCGATGGTGCTGGACACGCACTTCAGCCCAGACCGTTCGCGATGCGTCGCGCCTCCGGACGGCCGCGCAGCCGCAGCATCGCGATGGCACCGAGCGCCGGCCCGGGAGCCAGGATCATGAACGCCCAGTGCCAGCCGACGGTGTCGCGGATGATCGGGATGAGCCAGATCGTCGCGACCGTCAACGAGAAGCCCACGGCCAGCTGCGTCGTCACCGCCGTGCCGACGTAGGCCTGGTCGGAGAGCTCGGTGACCATCGTGGAGAACTGCGCCGAGTCGGCGATCACCGCGACACCCCAGATCAACCCGACGGCGAGGACAAGCAGCGGGGGCCCGCCGAAGGTCGCGCCGATGAGCGCCGCGCACGTGCCCGACACGGCCATCGCGGCGGCGGCGGTCTTCGTCCGGCCCCACCGGTCGCCAAGGACCCCGCCCGCGTAGCAGCCCACCGCGCCGACGCCGACGACCGCGAAGGTCCCCAGCGACGCGAGCATCCGCGCGTCCGACCGTCCGGCGGCGACCAGGCTGTCGCCGAAGAAGACCGCGAACCACGACCACATCGCGTAGAGCTCCCACATGTGCCCGAAGTACCCGAAGCTCGCCAGACGAAGTGCGGGGTCGGTGAACAGGCGGAGGGCGAAGCGAGGCTGGAAGCGGCCGCGGGGGAACGGGTATGGGCCATCCCGCACCGAGCCGGCCGCCACTCCACCGACGAGGGTCATGACGGAGCTCGCGAGCACGACAAGGCGCCAGTCCACCCCGCCCAGGCCATTGACGAGATGCGGCATCGCCGAGCCGACCGTGAGCGCGCCGACCATGGCCCCAAGCGCGACCCCCCGGCCGGTGCGGAAGTACGTCGCGATGAGCTTGAGCGCCGGCGGGTAGATGCCGGCGACGAATGCACCGGTGAGCGCGCGGAGCGCGACGGCGGTCCCAAAGTCCGGGGCGACGACGACGAGCGCATTGGCGATCGCGGCGCCGATGGCCGAGCCCAGGATCAATCGCCGGATCGGCAGCCGGTCCGCGAGATTCGCACCCGCCGAGACGAGCGACCCCGCGACGAACCC
>JALYKF010000025.1 GCA_030774905.1 Chloroflexota bacterium | reverse complement strand
CCTCGGGCGTGCCCACGACGATGCCGGCCTTCGCGCCCATCTCCGTCGTCATCCCGGCGAGCGTGATGCGATCGCCCTGCGGCAGGTCGCCCACACCGTGGAACTCGACGCACGCGTAGCGCGCACCGTCGGTCCCGATCTCGCGGACGACCCGCATGATCGCGTCCTTCATCGTCACGCCGCGCCGCAGGGTCCCGCTGAACTCGACCCTGATCGACTCGGGGACGCGCAGCCACGTGCGGCCCAGTGCGAGGGCGACGGCGATGTCCGTTGCGCCCATGCCCGCGCCGAACGTGCCGACGGCGCCGTACGAGTTGCTGTGCGAGTCACTGCCGACGATCACGGTGCCGGGCTCGCAGTAGCCCTCCTCGACCATGATCTGGTGGCACACGCCCTCGCCTGCGTCGTAGAAGGTCTGGATCCCCTGGGCCCGGACCCACTCCCGAAGCACCCGGTGCGAGTCGGCGACCACGGGCGTCGGCGCGGGCGCGGCATGGTCGACGAACACGGCGACCTTGCTCGTGTCCCACACCTGGGCCTTGCCGAGATCGCGGAGGCCGGCCATGACCGCGTCGATGACCGAGTCGTGGACCATGACCCGGGAGAGCGGGACGATCACGAGGTCGCCCGCGCGCACATCGCGCCCCGACTGCCGGGAGAGGATGAGCTCCGCCAACGTCTTAGGCAACGACCCACTCCCGCAGCAGCGAGTCGAGCTGCTCCATGGAGAGCGGCCCCGCGTCGGCAAGGGACTTGATCTGCTTCGTGATCGTGCGGAGCTCGTCCTTGCCGAACGTGAGCCCGAGCTCTTCCGCCCGCTTGCCGACGGCGTTGTGCCCGGTGAGCCGGTGCGCGATGTTCATCGTGCGGGTGAGCCCGAAGTCGGCCGGATCGAGGATCTCGTAGCTGTTCGGGTTCACGTAGATCGCCTTCGTGTGCATGCCGGCCTTGTGATGGAACGCGTACTTGCCGGTGACGAACTCGTCGAACGGGATCTCGATCTTCACCAGGGAGGCGACGAGCTCGTCGAGCTGCTTCAGCTTGAGGAGGTCGTACTTCTTCTTGATCCGGGCCGGATCGTCCGCATACATCCGCGCGACGAATCCGCCGAGCGGGGTGATGCCGTTCCGCTCACCGATCCCGAGCACGCTCGTGTCGATGTGCGTGGCGCCACCCTCGAGGATGCTGTAGCTGTTCGCGATGGCGCAGCCGGCGTCGTTGTGCCCGTGGAACTCGATGTCGCAGCTGACGTGATGGCGGAGCTCGACGGCCAGCGCGTAGCACTGCCGGGGCGTCGCGATGCCCACGGTGTCCGCGACGCCGACACGGTCCACACCCATCTTGTCCACGGCTTGGTAGACCTTCAGCAGGTCGCCCTCGGTCGAGCGGAAGCTGTCCTCGCTCGAGAACCGGACCTCCTTGCCGTGGTCCTTGATGAACTCGATCACGCGACTGGCCTCGACGATGATCTCGTCGACGCTCTTCCCATGCGAGAACTCGCGCAAGAAGGACGAGGTACCGAACAGGATGTCGATGCCGGTGACGCCGGACTCCACCGCCACTCTGGCGTCATCCATATGGCACCGCACATGCGTAAGTACCTTTGCATGGAGGCCCAGCGACGCGATCATGCGGAGGTCTTCGCAGGACTGTGGGGACGCGACCGGCGAGGTGAGCTCGATGTACTCGACCCCGAACTCGTCCAGGAGCTTCGCGATGGCGATCTTGTCCGCCGTCGTGAAGTGGGCGTTCGAGAACTGCTCCCCCTCGCGGAGCGTGGAATCGATGATCGCGAACCGCTCGATCGGCACGCCGTTCCTCCCTCGTCAGGCAAAGAAAAAGGCCGGTCGCGCGACGTGCGCACCAGCCTCCGACGTACCTATCGAAGCCCTGCTGCGGTCAGCGCTCCGCGGCGGAGTGCCCTCTCCGTCGCGACAGCCCGCGTCCTTCCGGATCGCGGACCAGCGGGAGATCCCGAGTCGGATCGCCCTCTCCGGCGGAACACCCCTGGTCACCGCGTCGGCGGAAGCTCGTTCCTCGACGGCGCTACTGGTGTCCGCACCTCTGGCCGGCATCGCGTATTCAGTTGTGCGGCGAGTCTACCGAATCGAGGGGACGAAATACATCAGGGCTTGGGCGCGACGGTACGCCGGATGGCCCAGCTCGGCTTCTTCGTGATGTCATCGAGCCGAACGTGGGTGTACGCGTGAACGGCCAGCTCGTGCGCCGAGCGCTCGGCGCTCGCGGCCATCAGGGAATTCATCGAGCCCTGCTCGGTCACCGCGAAGCGGACGTCACACCCGCCGTAGCGGCACGGAAAGCCTCCGGATCGCATTCGCACACATCCTTCGGGTGGCACGGCACCCGTCAGAGAGGACCGTAACATGCGCACCCTCGCATTCCTCCAGACCCGCGTGGAGCGTCTCGAGCGAGCGCGCAACGTCGGCGGCATCGTCGCCATCCTGTCCGACCGTCACGAGAAGACCTACGAGCGTGCGCACGCAGCGAAGGCCCTCGCCGACCTCGCCGACCGCCTCGGCGACCAGCGCGCGAGGGCGATCGTCATCCTGCTCGAGGCAGCTGACGAGCCGAGCGAGGTGCGCAAGTGGGCGCTCCTCGCCCTCGCCGAGCTGCACGAGCCCACGGCCCTCCCGGCCTTCCGAAGGGCCGCGCAGGACGCCGATTGGATGATCAGGATCTTCGCGGCCCACGGCTTCGATCGCCTGCGGGCCCACGAGTCGCTCGTCGAGGTCGTCGGGCTGCTCGCGGACCGCGAATCGGCGGTCAGGGAGGCCGCGGCCGCGGCGCTCG
>JALYKF010000024.1 GCA_030774905.1 Chloroflexota bacterium | reverse complement strand
GATGTCCGGCGGTCGCGCGCCGGGCGGGAAGCACATCGCGGATATCCTAGCCAGCGATGGCAGATCTGAAGTCGCGGGTCGCGGCGCGCCTTGCGGAGATGGCGCCGTACCTCGAGCGGTCCGGTGCCTCGACGGAGCTCGTCGGGGTCGAGGATGGAGTGGCGCAGCTCAAGGTGTGGCTCACCCGTCCCGGTGCGAGCCGGCTCGTGGCGTCCCTGCAGGTGAAGAACGGGATCGAGCGCGCGCTCCGCGATTCGATCCCCGAGCTACGCGCGGTGGAAGCGATCAACCTCCCGCCCCACACGCTCGTCGGCTGGGATCAGTCGGCGGCAGCGGAGCGCAACGCGTAGCGGTCGCATTCGAACTCGTCCCGCGATATCCGTACGCCCTCAACGCACTCGCGATGGAACGGCGAGCTAAGGGACGCCTTGACGGGAGCACCTCGACGGCCGCTACACGATCGCGGACTGTGCCAAGCTCGTCGGCTGAGCGCTTGACGCGGGGGCTAGCGCCGCGATGTGAGTCGGCGGGCGATCGCCGTCGCGAGCCTCGCTCTGTACCTCTACGGATCGGGCCTGACACTCGCCTTTCTCACCCACTATTGGGAGGGTCTACCGCTCGGCCCGCGTGACGGACAGGCCTTCATGGCGGGCGGACTGCTCGGCTTTGCGATCATGTTGCTCGGCATCCTGGGCGGTGCGTTGGCGTTGGCCGTGCGCCCGGGTGGTCCCGTTTGGCTTTTGGTGGCGGTGGTCGCGGCCATCGCCGCGGCGATCGCGGTCACCTACTTCCATTTGATCGATCTCTCCTTTCTCCTCGTAGTGCCCGCGGCGGTCTTCATCGCGCTTCTGCTGCGCTCGCCGCGTGAGGCCGCGCTCCGGATCGCCGTCTCCGGAGGGTTCGCCTGGGCCGCGTTTGCCGCATTCGCTTCCTCGACCGGTCCGCTCGCGTGGATGACCAAAGGGCTTGACGCGTCGGTGGTTGGCGTCTGGCTCGCGCTTGCCGTTCTCAGCATGGCCGCCGCTCTGATCGGCCGGCGAATTCAGGCCGCCGTCGCGTAGCGGCATGGTTCCGCGTGTTGGTCGACGAGGCGATCCGCCTGCTACTACAGCAGTTCATGTCTCATGTCTCGGAGAGGGCTGCCACACGATCTACGAAGCAAGCGCACGCCGCTGCGAAGAGGAGCAGGCAGCCCTGCTCGACCCAAACCGCATCCGAGGCCGGCAGCCTTCGCAGAGCTGCCGAAGCCCTAGGACGCCGTCATCCGGACGCGGGGTGCGGCCGCGAAGTCGTAGTCCTTCATTCGTTCAGGCCCGAGGCGCCCGAGCGCTTCGCGCGCCGCGGTGGCGTCGCCGATGAGCGCCTCGACGTCGACGCCATGACACGACGGGCCGAAGGGCCGCAGACGCTCGATACCTTCGTCGAGCAACACCGTGGCGCCGTGATGGTTGCCGTTGCGCCAGTGATGGAAGCCGACGCCGATCTGGAGGATCCCGTGGTACAGGCCGCGGATCGGAGTGCGCGTGTCGCGCCACAGCGTCTCGAGGGTCTCGTGCTGCTCGAAGAAGTCGCCGGCGTTGAACTCCGCGATGCCTTTGACGAGCGCCTCGGGCGCAGGTTCATCGCAGCGCGCGCGCACGTCTTCTTCGACGGCGCCTCCGGGGACCCGCTTCGGCGGCCGGGCCGCCTTGCGGTCGCGGCTACTGCGCTGTGGCTGGTTCTGCGTCGAGCAGCTTCCGGAATCGGAGCTCGTCGATGATGAACTCGCGCACGCCCTCGTTCTCGAACTGATCGGCGACGTGCTCGAGGTCGTCGGCGTAGCTGACTTTGATGCCCTCGCGGATGTCGTGTGCGGCGGCGAGGAAGCCCTTGGGCAGGGCGTAGATGCGGGTGAACTGGAAATGCCAGTTCGGGCCGGTCTGGCCGAGGAGCGTTCCCTTGATGCGGATGACGCGTGGCTCTTCGCCGACCACCTTCGCGTGCTTGCCGATCTCGCGTTTCGCCTGGGCGCGCTCGTCGTCGTTCGTATCGGCGGGCAGCGGGAATTCGGCGGTGTCCTGTTCGCTCATCGGCGATGGTGATGGTAGCCTTTCGCTCGGCTGGAGGGACCGCGCAAGTGGGCTCCGGGATCTCTCGTCGGAGGACTGCGAGCGATGGCCTACGTGATCACCGAGCCCTGTATCTCGGTCAAGGACGCGAGCTGCATTGACGTTTGTCCAGTTGACTGTATCTATACAACCGACGCGGACACCATGTACTTCATCCACCCTGATGAGTGCATCGATTGCGGTGCCTGCGAGTCGGTGTGTCCGGTAAGCGCGATCTTCCCTGAGGATGCGGTTCCGGACAAATGGAAGAACTACATCGAGATCAACAAGGTGTACTTCAACAAGTAGCTTCGTCTCCGTCTCGCTGACGATCGCCGGCGATGCGTCGAGCACGAGCCTGCTCACGTGTGCACTGCAGGCACTGCTTGTTGTCGCGACGTTGGATGCCGACGCCGCGGCCGACATGCGGCCGAATCCGCGTCGAGGCGTAGTCATGTCCGTGGATGCAATGAGTCTTGTGCGAGCCCCATTCGACGCGGCCGCGCGGTAGCGTCGGCTGCCGATCGATCACCGCGATCGCCGCCAACGCTTGGTTGCGTTTCACCGCTCCAAGCCAAGGAAGCAACACATGCAACATGGACCGGACATCGTCGACGGTGTGAAGCCGCCACCGGTACACCGGCTCGTTGGCTCCTTCCTGCTCGTAGGGGCCGTTGACCCGGCCGATGGCCACGCACTCCATGAATCGAGCCAACTCCTCGGGGACAGGACCACCGCCTCCCTGGGTGACTGATGCTTCGATCGCCTTGTAGCCCTTTCGTGAGCTACGGTCGCTGAGCGAAGTGCAGCCTTCGGCGTCGAAGAGGCCGGCGGCCCAGGCGAACGACGCCAGCGGGGTGCTTGCCAATGACAACCCGACCGCCGCGTTGAACTGCCTGCGTTTCTGTCCCGACAGCCATGGCAGGATCAGCCGGCCTGTCTGCCTGACGTCGGTGCGGCTGCTCGCGACCCACCGATAGAGCGGCTCGCGGCCCTCTTCGATGGTGGGCCCAGACACGCGCCCCACACCGACGGCGTCATGGAACCGGGTCAGGACCGCGGGCACGCCGTCGAGGCTGCTCTGATTGATCTGTGCTCGCGCTTGACCGGTCAGCCGCCCCTTCTGCTGTGAGAGTGCCGCCCATCCGTCCCCATCGAAGAAGCCGGCGGCCCACGCGAGCTCGTGCTCGTCCACTGTCGATACGAGAGCACGGCATCACCGCGTTTGTCGTGTCGGCCATTCGGCCCCCGGCATGGGTCACGTGAGCCGCACCGTGACCTACCTCGTCGCGAGCGGCAGCTTCTCGTCAGGCGGCGCGAACGACGCATCCAGCTCTTCGAGATCGCGCTTCGTGAGGCGCAGCCGGGCCGCTGCGGCGTTCTCGCGCACATGCGCCGCTCGCGAGGCCTTGGGGATCGCGATCACGCCTGGCGCACGGACCACCCACGCGAGCGCGACCTGCGCCGCCGTCGCCTCGTGCCGCTCGGCAACGCCTGCGAGCGCGACGTGATTCGAGCTCGTGAGCAGTCCTTCTTCCACGGGCGAGTATGCGATCACCGCGCGCTTGCGCTTCCGGCACCAGCCCAGCAGATCGTGCTCGATGCCGCGGTGCTCGAGGTTGTACATGACCTCGTTCGCGACGACGGGGCCGAGGCGATCCGCGCGATCGGCCAGCTCCTCGAGATCGGAGACGTCGAAGTTGCTCACCCCCGCGTGGCGGATCTTGCCG
>JALYKF010000023.1 GCA_030774905.1 Chloroflexota bacterium | reverse complement strand
TTGATCGTGATCGGCGCGGCGATGGGTGCGGCGAACGTCGCGCTCTTGGGCAGCGCGCTGATGTCATACGTCGCGCCATACCTGGCGGGCGCGTTCAGGGTCACCGCGCGAAGTGCATTGGCGCGGCCCATGCCGAAAACGTCATCGACCCCGATGGCGCCCTGATCATCGGCGGTCGCCCGGAGTCTGTCGGTGAGCTGCTGACCCGTGAGGCTCGGTTGGCTCGACAGCAGCAGTGCGGCGATCCCGGCGACGAGCGGCGCAGCCTGTGACGTTCCGCTGAACGCGGCATAGACCGTCGTCGAGGGGTTTGCCCGGGACAAGGTCGTCGGATACGTCGGCGTCGTGCTCCAGATGCGGACGCCGGGCGCGGAGATATCGACGTAGCCATTCACGTTGCTGAACGCGGCGTGGCCATCCGCCTGATCGGTCGCTGCTACGGCGAGGACCTCCGGGAACGCCCCGGGAAACTGCGGCTCGTTGAGGGAGCCGCACCGCGTGGACACCACGCCACAATTGCCCGCGGCCGCGACGACGAGCACGTTGCGTGCAACCGCGTAGCGGATCGCATCTTGGAGCGTCGCCTGTCCAGCGTTCGAGCCAAGCGAGATATTGATGATCCGGGCGCCGTGATCGGTGGCCCAGATCACGCCTGACGCGACGTCTGACAGTAGTCCGGCCCCTGTGCAATCGAGCGCTTTCACCGGGAGGATGCGGACACCGAACGCGACGCCAGCGATACCCGGGCCATTGTTCGCGTTAGCCGCGATGACGCCCGCGACGTGCGTACCGTGGCCGTTGTCATCGATCGACGATCCCGGCGTGCAGGAAGGATCTGGCGAGCTCACGAACGTCACACCGGGCAGGGCCACGCCGAGCAGGTCCGGGTGGTTCGCGTCGATCCCGGTGTCGATGACGGCGACGGTGATGAGCGGAGAGCCGCGGACGAAGTCCCACGCCTTGTCGACCGACGCCGCGCGGAGACCCCATTGGCCGACGCCGAAGCTCGGGTCACTGAGCCAGTAGGCGTCGTTCGGTGCGAACTGCACGCTACCGGAGGAGTCGGGCTCGACCGACACGACGGCGGCGTCGCGCGAGAGACGAAGCGCGGTCAGCCCACTTGCGTCTTCAGTCGCGCCGTTCGGCACCGCGATGCGGGTCACGCCGATGTCCGCGAGCACGCGGTCGACGGTGCCGCCGACCGACGCGATCGCACGTTCGCGATCGGCGCTCGAAGCCGTGGCGGCAAATCGGACCAGGAGGCGAGGCTCAGGGCCGGGTACTCCTATTAATGGGGTAGTGGCCGGTGCGCTTACCGAGCGGTCGAGCGATGGCTCGACTGTACGTGCGATGACCGGGCGAGCGAGCGTGCAGAGGATCAGCAGTGCGAGCGGTAGTGCGGCGAGCCGCCTGACCCTTCCCATCGCCATGTCTTACGCCCACCGTACGGGGGCGGTACGGGTTATTTGGGTGGATCCGCGATCAAAAGGACGGTTTCGAGCTTTCGCAGGTCGACCGCGGGAGCGACGACGGCCCGCTGGTACGCCGACACCTCCGCCTTCGTGACGTCGACGACGGTGCCGATCACGAGGCCCTTCGGATAGAGCGACCGCAATTCGTCGCCGAGGCCGAGGCCGGCGGTGACGATGACGTCGCCCGGCTTCACCGGGTCGCTCTGGAGGATCCATTCCATGATGAGCGTGTCCCCGTACTGACCACGCACGATGCCGCTCGCGCGCGACGTCTGCGCCAGCGCGGAGACGCTCGAGGCCGAATCGGTGACGAGCAGGACCTTCGCGTAGTTGGAGCCCACCGCGCTCACCCGCCCGACGACGCCGCGCTCCGCGAGCACGATCTGATCGACGCGCACGCCCTGGTCGGTGCCGGCGCCGATGACGATCGTCTTCAGCACGCCGCTCGGGTCGCGTGCGATCACCGGCGCGACGATCGTCTTGTACGGCAGTGCCTTCTGCGCCGCCTCCAGCTTCACGTTCTGCTGCGCGGCGATCGCCGCCTCGGCGAGGCGCGCATTCTCCAGCGTGAGGCGATCGTTGGCCGACCGCAGCTCCGCGTTGTCGGTGCGCAGCCGATCGAGATCTCCGATGGCCTGGAAGAAGCGGTTCGTGGTGACGCCGGTCTGCGCGAGCGCGCTCTGGATCGGAACGAGGAACTGCGTGCCGACGGCCGCCGCGCCCTGCACCACCGACACCGAGCGGAATAACAGGAGGAGGAGCGCGACCACGAACAGCAGAGCGAACGGCCGGGCGACGCTGTTCTGGCGGCGCTGGCGGGTGCGCCCGAGGGCCGCCATCAGCGAGGCATGATCGCGTAGGTCTCGGTGACGAGGCTGCGCTCGTACTTCACGAGGTCCTCGAGCACCATCCCGGTGCCCCGGGCGACGCACGTAAGCGGGTCGTCGGCAATGTGGACGGCCATCTGGGTGGCCTCCGAGATGCGCGTGTCCATGCCGCGCAGGAGCGCGCCGCCGCCGGCCAGGTAGATCCCCTGATCCATGATGTCGGCCACCAGCTCCGGCGGCGTCTCCTCGATGGTGTCCTTCACCGCGTCGACGATCTGCTGCACGGCCGGCTCGATGGCTTCGCGGATCTGCGCGCTCGTGACCTCGATGCTGCGCGGGAGGCCGGTGAGGAGATCGCGGCCGCGGAAGAACGTCGACACCTCTTCGTCGAGCGGGTATGCCGAGCCGATCGCGATCTTGATGTCCTCGGCGGTGCGCTCGCCCATGAGCAGATTGAACTCGCGGCGGGCGTACGCGACGATGTCCTCGTCCATCTCGTCGCCGCCGATGCGGATGGATCGCGACACGACGATGCCGCCCAGCGATGTCACCGCGACCTCCGTCGTGCCGCCGCCGATGTCGACGATCATCGAGCCGCTCGGCTCTTGGACCGGGAGACCCGCGCCGATCGCGGCGGCCATCGGCTCTTCGACAAGGCGGGCCCATCGCGCGCCGGCGTTCATCGCCGCCTCTTGCACGGCGCGCTTCTCGACCTCGGTCACGCCCGACGGGATGCCGATGATCACCCGCGGGCGCGGGAACAGCGCGATGCGGTCGTGCACCTTGTTGATGAAGTGCTTGAGCATGTATTAGGTGATGTCGAAGTCGCTGATCACGCCGTCCTTCAACGGGCGGATCGCGATGATGTTCTGCGGAGTGCGGCCGAGCATCCGCTTGGCTTCCGCGCCCACCGCGAGGATCGCGCCGGTCTTCGTGTCCTTGGCCACGACCGACGGCTCGCTGATGACGATGCCCCGACCGCGTACGTGCACGAGCGTGTTGGCCGTGCCGAGGTCGATGCCGACGTCACGCGAGAAGAGTCCCCAGAGGGCTTCGAACACGGTGAATGGTCCCTTTCCAGCAGGCGCGAGGGCTCGTTACGAGGATAGAGCCCACATGTCGACGAGTTGGGGCGCTGTGGGCTCGTGCTCCTACCTAACGCGCTGGAGTAGCAGTGGGACGCGGGGTCAGCCGGGCGGTCGGCCGCGGAGTCGCGATAGGCGTCGCGGTCGGACCCGACGTCACGACCGGCCTGGTGCCCGGGGCATAGAGCTGCGGGATGCCGGACGGCACCGCGATCGGCTTCGGCGTTGTGACCGGACGCGGCGTGGTCACGGGACGGGGCGTCGCGCGCGGACGCGGCGTCACCGCGGGCGTGGTGCTGCGCTTCTGCGACGGCACGAGCTTCTGCTCCGGAGCCGGCGCGGGCGCCGGGACCAGGGGCGCGGTACCGGCGTTGGTCAGGCCGG
>JALYKF010000022.1 GCA_030774905.1 Chloroflexota bacterium | reverse complement strand
TCGGTCCGACCTGTCGACCGACCCCGCCTTTGGCGGCACGTACGTCGAAGGCGTCGCCGGCTCGCCCCTGTACTTCAACCCGATCCTTGCCGCGACCAACGTCGATCAGGACGTGTCACGTCTTGTCTTCAGCGGCCTGACGCGATTCGATCGCGACGGCACGATCGTGCCGGACCTCGCCGCGGGGTTCCAAGTGGACGCCACCGGAAAGATCTGGACCTTCACGATCCGACCCGACGCCACCTGGCATGACGGTGCACCCGTCATCGCGGAGGACGTGCTCTACACGGTGGGACTGGTCCAAGACAGGGGATACGCGGGTCCGTACGCGGATGCCTTCCGCGGGGTCTCCGTTACCGCGACCGGTCCACAGACCGTTCGGTTTACGTTGCCGGACGTGTACGCGCCGTTCGCGGGAAGCACCACGATGGCGCTGCTGCCGGTGCACCTGCTCGGCCAGGTGACATTCGCCGACCTCGCCCGCCAGCCATTCAACACGCGGCCCGTCGGCACCGGCCCGTTCCGCGTGAGCGAGCTCGATGCGCGGCAGGTGACGCTGGTGCGATCGGATGACTTCTATCGGACGAAGCCGGGTCGGTCGCGCGCCTACCTCGACAAGATCGTCCTGCGCTTCTATCGGGACCAGGGCGAGGCCCTGGCCGCGCTCGCGCGCGGCGAGGTCGACGCGACGGGCGGGCTCTCGCCGCAGGACGCGGTGCGCGCGCGCACGCTGAAGGGCGTCGATCTGTTCAGCTTGCCGACCAACGACTTCACGGCCTTGTTCCTCAACGTGCGGCCGTCGAAGGCGGTGTTCCGTGACCGCGCGGTGCGGCAGGCCATCGCGACCGGGATCGATCGCGGCAAGGTGCTGCAGGTCGCGGCGGACGGACGCGGAAGCGTCGCCGATGAGTTCGTACCCACGACCTCGTGGGCCTTCGTCCGTGACATTCCGCGGTACGGCTTCTCCGCATCCGAGGCGAAGGCGCTGCTCGACGGGGCGGGCTGGATCGATCACGACGGTGACGGCATCCGCGACAAGGCCGGGGTGGTGCTGACCTTCTCGCTCGCGACATCGGACGAGCCGCCCCGCCTTGCAGCGGCACGGCAGATCGCCGACGACCTCGCGAACGTCGGCGTGAAGGTCGAGGTGCGTGCCGTCCCCTTTGCCGAGCTCGTCGACCGCGTGGCGCGGCAGCGGGACTTCGATGCGTTGCTCGTCACGATCACGGTGGGGAACGATCCCGATCCGTATCCGTTCTTCCACTCGAGTCAGATCAACGACCCAGGCGACGACTTCTCCGGCTACTCGACCCTGCCGACGGACCGGCTGCTGGAACAGGCGCGGCGCACCGTGGATCAGGCCAAGCGCCGCGAGCTGTTCGCGCAGATCTGGGCGGCGATCGCGACCGACCTGCCGGTCGTGTTCCTCTACTACACCGACTACCTCTACGCGCAGTCACGGACGCTGCATGGCTTCCGGGTCGCGCCGGTGAACGATCCGCCGCAGCGGTTCTGGAACGTCGAGGACTGGTACGTGAAGACCGTGGTGCGCCAATAGCCCACGGGTCCTATGGACACGGCCTCGCGGCCCTGTGCATACCGGTCGCGTGGCCACAGGCGAAGGCAAGGGCTGGGCGAAGGGCCGAAAGATGTCGAACGATCCGCGGATCGCGAGGAACGCGGAGGCCCACCGCGGGAAGACGTATGAGTCGCACGTCGGCCCCGAGATGGACCGGCGACGGAAGGGGCCGACGACCTCGACCGAATGGACGCCCGTGCTCGCGTACGCGGTGGGCCTGCTCGCCACCGACGGTTGTCAGACTGACGGCCGGCACCTGGCGTTCCCGAGTGCGGATCGCGACCTGGTCGAGATCCTTCTCCGATGCCTCGGTAAGACGAACAAGATCTCCGAGGTCCGCACGCGCAGGGGCGGACTCATCTACAAGACTCAGATCGGTGATGTGCGCTTGTGCAAGTGGTTGCTCACGGTAGGTGTGACACCACGCAAGAGCTTGACCCTGGGGCCTTTGAATGTTCCGGACGAGTACATCTTGGAATGCGCCCGCGGCCTCATGGACGGAGACGGCGGCATCACGAACTTCACCCACGCTGCCACGAAGAAGACGTACCCCGACTACCGATATGAACGCATCGTGGTCGGCTTCAACTCGGCGAGTCGCGCACACCTCGATTGGTTACGCGAGAAACTGCATCCATTCGCAGACGCACCCGGCTGGCTCGGCGTCACGGCCGCGACGACGGAACGCCACGAGTTCGTCACACTGCGCTATGGGAAAACGGATGGTCTGCGTCTGCTGCCTTTCCTTTATCGCGACGCAACGGTGCCGCGACTCGAGAGGAAATACCGCATCTGGCAGAGCTACCTTGAGCGTCATCCGCAGTGACGCGCAGTACAATTGCGTCCTTCGCCGACGTAGCCGAATTGGCATAGGCGCCGTCTTCAGGAGGCGGTTCCCGTAAGGGAGTGCGGGTTCAAGTCCCGCCGTCGGCACAGAAGCCCCAGGTCCTCGCTACCATCCCTCACCGTGCCGAAGCGCGATCCCTCGCTCTCCGCCGTACCACCGGAGCAATGACCGGCGCCGACGTCGTCATTGTCGGCGGGGGCGTCATCGGCGCCTCGATCGCGTATCACCTGAGCCTCCGCGGTGCGGGACGGATCGTCGTCCTCGAGCGCGATCGCCTCGGCACAGGATCGACCGGGAAGAACGCCGGCGGGATCAGGCTCCAGTTCTCCACCGAGGTGAACGTGCGGCTGTCGCAGCGTGCGCTGCCTCGTCTCGAGTCCTTCAAGGACGAGATGGGCGTGGACCCGCAGTTCCACCAGGTCGGCTACCTGTTCCTCATCACCGAGGATCGTGACGTGGTGCCCTTTGAGCAGTCGCTCGCGTTGTGGGAGCGGCTTGGGGCGCCAGTGCGTCGACTGACCGGTCCCGCGGCGCAGGCCGTCTTCCCGGAAATCCGCGTCGACGACGTCCGGTTCGCGACGTTCTGCGAGAAGGACGGATACGCGGACCCGCACTCGATCCTGCAGGGCTACGTCGCGCGAGCGCGCGAACGGGGTGTTGAGTTCCGTGAAGGCGCGCCGGCGCGGGCGATCGACGTCACCGGCGGCCGGGTGACCGCGGTGCGTGCCGGCGATGAGCGTATCGAGTGCGGGACGGTGGTGAACGCTGCGGGCGCGTGGGGCGCGCAGGTCGGTGCGATGGTCGGGCTGTCGCTTCCGATCGTCCCGCTACGCCGGCACATCTTCGTCACCGGTCCCGTGCCTGGACTCGATCACGAGTTCCCGCTCACGATCGAATTCGCATCGGGCCTGTACTTCCACCGCGAGTCCGGCGGCGTCCTGCTCGGCATGGCGGATTCCGCCGACCCGCCGCGGTTCGACGATTCGGTGAACTGGGACTTCCTGCCGACGGTCGTCGAGCACGCGCTAGGGCGGTTGCCGCCGCTCGAGCGCGCGACCGTGAAGACGGGGTGGGCCGGCTTCTATGAGGACACGCCCGATCGGCATCCGATCCTCGGGACGATCGACGAGGTGCCGGGCTTCGTGTGCGCGGCGGGCTTCTCGGGACACGGCCTCATGCACGCGCCGGCGGCCGGTGAGGTCGTGGCCCAGATCATCTGCGGCGAGCCCACGGCCGTCGACGTGAGCGCGCTTCGCTTCGAGCGCTTCGCGCGTGGCGCGCTCGTGGCCGAACATCACGTCATCTGATGCAGCTCTTCTTCCTCGTGCTCGACCTCGCGCTCGTCGCCGCAGCGGCGATCCTGCTGCTCACGGTCCTCGTCCGGCGCGGCCGGGGTGGCGCGAATCTCGCGCTCGCGCTCCTGCTGATCATCCTCGCGATCGGCCTCTGGTACACCGCCATCCGGACGCAGCCACTCGGACTCTGACCCGACCATGCCGGCCGCGGATAGCATTTCTGTCGATGGTCAGCGCAACGGAGAGGGAGCCTTCACCGCTGCGGCACTGGAGCGCGTGGGTCCCCCTCGGCATACCCCTCTTTCTGGTGCTCCTCGGGCTACGGCACGTCGCGATCTACGGCTTTATCGGTGAGGTCGACGAGGGAACCGAGGCACATCTCTTTCAGGTGCTGCTGCCGGTCCAGCTCATCGTCATCGCGTACTTCGCGTTCACGTGGCTGCCGCGTGCGCCGCGACAGGCTGTGGCGATACTGGCGTTGCAGATCGCTGCGACGATCGCGTTGCTCGGCGCGGTGTACTGGGCCGACCATCTACCCCTGACCGTCTGACCCGGGCGCCCGCCTATCCTCGTTCGGTGTCCGATCGGAATGAGGTCAGGCTCACCAGCCTGTCCTCGTGTGCTGGCTGAGGCGCGAAGCTGGGCCCCGGCCCACTGGCGCAGGTCTTGCGCCCCCTTGCCGCGCAGCGCGAACCCGCGGAGCTGCTCGTCGGCCTGAAGGTCTCCGACGATGCGGCGGTGTATCGCGTCGCCCCCGACGTCGCCATCATCGAGACCGTCGATTTCTTTCCGCCGATCGTCGACGACGCATACGCCGCCGGCGCGATCGCCGCGGCGAATGCGATGTCCGACGTCTATGCGATGGGCGGCGAGGTCCTGTTCGCGCTCAACGTCGTGGCATGGCCGGACGATCTGGCGTTCGAGTCGCTCGAGCAGCTGATGCGCGGCGCCGTCGACAAGATCGCCGAGGGCGACGGTGTCATCGCCGGCGGTCACACCGTCATCGACAAGGAGCCGAAATTCGGCCTGGCCGTGACCGGGCGCGCGCACCCGGACCGCCTGCTCAGGAAGGGCGCACTGCGACCGGGCGACGCGCTCTGGCTCACGAAGCCGCTCGGGACGGGAGTGCTGACGACGGCGCACAAGAATGGAGACCTCGCGGCCGCGGATCTGGCGTCGGCCGTTGCCTCGATGGTCGCCCTTAATCGGTCGGCGGCGCAAGCGGCAGTCGCCGCCGGACTGCACGCCGGGACGGACGTCACGGGCTTCGCGCTCGTCGGACATGCCCACGAAATGACCGAGCGCTCGGACCTCGGCATCCGCATCGACGCGGCCGCCGTGCCGCTCCTCCCTGCGGCCCGAGCGCACGCCGAGCGTCGCGTGAGCTTCGGCGGTCTCGAGCGCAACACCGCGTACTTCGCGGGCGAGGGCCATGTGCGGTTCGCGGATGCGATCGATGAGCCGACGCGGCGGCTGCTCCTCGACCCGCAGACCTCCGGCGGACTCCTGCTCGGTGTCCCGCCGGCGCACGCGGACGCCTGGGACCGGGAACGCGCAGCGCATGGCGTCGCGGCCTGGCGGATCGGTGAGGCGATCGCCGGCAGCGGCGTCGCTGTGGCGTGACCGAAGCGGAGGCTGTCGAGGGCGTCGACGAAGGCCAGCCCCTGACGCGAGCGGCGCAGCTCGCGCTCCTCAGCCCGGGCCGCGCGGCGTTCCAGCTCGCGTGGCCCGGGATCATCGAGCAGCTCATCCGCGCAAGCGGCCAGACCGTCGTCATCGCGTTCATCGGTCACCTCGGTGCCGTCGCGACGGCGGCCGTCGGTGCCTCGCTTCAGTTCACGTTCCTGCTCTTCCCGGTGTTCAACGCGCTCTCGATCGGCACGGTCGCGCTCGTGAGCCGGCGGATGGGAGAGCGACGGGCGGAGGCCGCGTCGAGCGTCGTGCGGCAGTCCCTGGTCCTGGGCGCCGTTCTCGGGATCCTCACCGGCGCGCTGTTCGCGATCTTCGCGAAGACGCTGCTCGGGCTCATCGGCGCCGACGAGGCTGTCGCGTCGGCCGGGGCGCCGTATCTCGCGGTCGTCGGGGGGCTCAACGTGTTCCAGACGATCTCGATCATCGGGGTGTCCGCCATGCGAGCGGCCGGCGACACGCGCACGCCGATGTGGCTGTCAGCCGGTGGGTCGGCGCTCACCGTACCCGCGACGTATCTGCTGGTGTCCGCGGCCGGCCTCGGGATCATGGGCGCGGCGTACGCCCAGGTGCTCGTGAGCATCCTGTTCTGGGCCGGGACGATGTTGCTGCTGTGGCGCGGTATCGCGGGTGTCCGCATCGCCGGCGGCTCGTGGCGCCTCGAGCGGACCACGATGCGCTCGCTCGCATCGATCAGCGGCTACTCCGCGGGTGAGTCGTTCCTCTTCAGCATCGGTATCCTCGCGCTCGGATTCCTCGCCTTCCGTCTCGGGACCGAGGCCTACGCGGCGCATCAGCTCGTGGGTCAGCTCGAGTCGCTGTCCTTCCTCCCGTGCGTCGGCTTCTCGGCCGCGTCGGCCGCGCTCGTCGGTCAGTCGCTCGGGATGCGCGATCCGCAGCGTGCGATGCGGGCGGGGTGGGCGGCGACGCGCATGGCGATCCTCTGGACGACCGCAGCGGGCGCGATCCTCGCACTGCTCCCGCAGGTCTTCCTGGGGATCTTCACGAGCGATCAGGGCATGATCACGGCAGGGATCGGGGCGCTCATCGTGATCGGCTTCGCGCAGCCGGCCCAGGCCGTGAACTTCACGCTGGGCGGCGCGCTGCGTGGATCAGGGGACACGCGCTTTACGCTCGCGACGACGGTCGTGAACTGGTTCGTCGTGCGCCTGCCGCTCGCGGTGCTGTTCACGTTCCCGCTCGGGCTCGGTCTCGCCGGGATCTGGCTCGCCGTGCTCGTCGACTACTGCGTGCGGGCGTGCATCCTGGCGCTGCGGTTCAGGAGCGGGAGATGGGCGAAGCGCGTCCTGTGATGTGATCGGTGCCCAGGGCGGGACTTGAACCCGCACGGTCTTTCGACCATAAGCCCCTCAGACTTACGAGGCTGCCATTACTCCACCTGGGCTCGTCATGTCATTTTACAAGAGGTCGGCCGTGAGGGTCGATTCCGTGTCGCGCGGCGTAGTCCGCCCACACGCACCATTTTCGAGTCAAGCGCGGCGCGCTTGGATCAGCGTAAAGGAGCGGCAAGAGCTGCACGCTGGCGCGTTTGCTGAATCGGAGCGTGTAGCACGCATTACGACGTCCTTCCGCTTTCTTCGTCATCAAGTAGCCTCGCTGGCCAGTCGCTGTGTTCAACTTCTCGCGTAACCACATGACGTGAGCCAGGCTCGCGCTGACGAACTTCGTCTGCAGGTACTCCCAGCGGTAGTCGGAACGCCGTTTCGTATCGGCGCGCGCGACCTTGTTCATGATCGAACCATCGCCATCGAGCAAGCCACGCGTGAGCGGCAACAAATACTCGTCCGGCACATCGATAGCGCCGATCGTCAGGCTCTTCCGCGGTTCAATCTTGATCGATACGAGCCATCGATACATCGCGACATCGCCGATCTGCGTCCGGTAGTACAAGTTGCCCTCTTCGCTGCGCTCGACGCTGATTGTGTTCGACTTCCCAAGACACCGAAGAAGTATCTCGACGAGCTCTCGATCCGCACTAGGAAATGCGATGCTGCGTCCCCGCACCAGGCCGCCGTCGGTAGCGATCAGCCCGACCGCATAGGCGAGTGTCGGCGTCCACGTCGGATCAAAGCGACTGCCGCTCCTGCTCCTCCGGTCGTGTTCGGGTGCCACATGTGACATGTACTTGAGCCCGCGATGCGCGGCGGCCGCGTTCGCGATCCGTGGATCGTCACTCGCGGTACGACCCTTCGCCCATCCTTTGCCCTCGCCGTCCGGCACCCCTCCATATGCCCTGATACCGGAGGTCGTGACAAGGGGGCCAAACGGCCACGGGCCGGTGGCCGTTCGGCCACCGGGTTAGGTCAGCGGTGTCCGGCCGGCTCCCCGTCGTGTGGCTTGCCGTTGTGTGGCCGAGAACGCACCGTCCGCTCGTCAGGCGACGGAGTGCTCGGCTTGTCCTTCTCCGCATCCATCTCCCGCGTCTCGCGTTCGAGCCGCTCTTCGGGCTCCGACTCGGCGCCGATGAATTTGTTCCGTGCGCCGGCGATCGCGCGGATCAGCTCGTCGAGCTTCAGTTCGGTCGCCTTCGCGTCGCGATTCTGGGTGTTCTGGATGAGGAACACCATCAGGAAGGTGACGAGCGTCGTGAATGTGTTCGCCATGAGTTGCCACGTATCGGAAAAGCCGAACACGGGTCCGGTCGCCACCCACATCACGATCAGGAGGATCGCCAGAGCGAACGTCCAGACGGAGCCTGTTGCGTCCGACACCCGGGTCGCCACTTTGCCGAACCACGCCCTGAACGGCGACTCGCGCTGCGCGGCCTCGTCCACGCGTACCTCGGCCACCGCCGCCGCCTCCGCCCGCGCTCCGATCTTGTGCTTCATCGACCAAGCAGCGAAGCATGCCCCGTGCCAGCGACAATGCGGCCATGCGCGTCACCCGCTGCCCGCGCTGCCGCGCCGAGGACATCGCCGCCGACGCGCACCCGGCCCGGCTCCTCAACAATGGCGTCGAGACCCGCCTCTTCGTCTGCCGCAGCTGCTACCGGCCGGCCGAGCTCGAGTACCGCATCGCGTGCGAGACCGCAGGCGAAACGTACCGCGCACTGCCCATCCGAGAATCGTTGCGCGGCCTGCACGACTTCTACGTCGCGCGTCTCGCCGAGCTCGAGGATCCGGAGCGGCTAGTCGATGATGCGGAGCGCGCGTCCGAGGCCCGACCGATCCGCGCCGCTCTCGCCGACGTCGACCGCCGGCTCGCGATCGCGCCGGTCGCCGAGCACGAGACCTAAACTTCGCCCGTGACCAGCGTGCGTCCGAACCTGCTGCTCCTCTGGCCGTCCTACACGCTGTTCCCGCTGGCCGGGCTGTCGGTTCTCGTGTTCGGCGCCGCGGGCCGGGACGGCGTGATGACCGCGATCGGGATCGGCCTGCTTGCGCTCAACGCCCTCATCGTTCTGAACTACGCGTACTTCACCGAGCTCCGCATCGATGGGGACGAGCTGGTGTACCGCACGTTCTTCGGCGCGCATCGCGAGCAGGTGCCGGTCGGCTCGCTGCAGCGGATCGATGCCAAGCGCTACCCCGGAGCGCACTCCGGCGTCTCGGCGCC
>JALYKF010000021.1 GCA_030774905.1 Chloroflexota bacterium | reverse complement strand
GGATCTCGGTAGCTCGCATGGCCCGAGGATAGGCCCTGTTTGACACCCAGTCTCATCTTCCGTAGGTTGAGACCGATTCTCATGAGCCACATGCAATGACCGTCTTCGCCGTCGTCGCCGCCACGTTCGTGTCCACACTCGCGGGCGGGATCGTCGCCTTGCGGAGCACCACGCAGCTCGGAATGATCATCGCGCTCGGTGCTGGTGTCCGGATCGGCGCGGCGTTCTTCGATCTGGCTCCGGAGTCCGCGCGTGCGATCGGCTCGATCGACGACGCGATGGTGTGGGCCGGCATCGGCTTCTTGGCCTTCTACCTCCTCGAGCGCATCACCTTGCTGCACGTCGGTCACGAGGCCGGGCATCCGGTCGAACGGCACGAGCACGTAGGAGCACTCGGCGCTGGGGGCATGTCCGTCCACAGCTTCCTCGATGGCGTCGCGGTCGGCGCATCGTTCCATGCGAGCGTCGAGCTCGGGATCGTCGTCGCGGCGGTCGTCATCCTCCACGACTTCTCGGATGGCATCGCGACGGTCAGCGTGCTCCTCGCGAACGACGCGACCCGCGCCACCGCATTCCGCTGGTTGCTCATCGATGCCGCCGCACCGGTGATCGGTGCGGTCGTTGCGCTGTTCTTGACGATCGAGGGTCCAGTCCTCGGCGCGATCCTCGGCGTCTTCGTTGGATTCTTTCTGTACGTCGGGGCCGCTGAGCTGCTGCCCGAGGCGCACCGGAAAGGCCGGGGCGACCTTGTCATGGCAGGCACCGTGGTCGGAGCCGCGTTCATCTTCGCCGTCACAAGGGTCATCAGCGGCATTTAACGGCGCGCCGCCAATTGCTCATCCATTTGGTGGATGGCACGGGTCCGGGCCACGGCGCACGATGGGTGCATGCTGGCGGCGGTGCGATCGAACCTGATCACCGGCACGCTGTTCTGGCTCGCGGTCGTGATCGTCGTGGGCGCGATCGACGTGTCGACAGGCCCGGACTACGGCTTCGGCTTCTTCTATCTGGTGGCGGTCGTGCCGGCGGCGTGGCTCCTCGGCCGCTCAGTGGGTCTCGCCGTCGCGATCGCCTCGGGGTTCGCGTGGTTCTTCGCCGACATCATCGAGAAGCGCGTTTCGACGATCGGGCCGATCGTGTGGAACGCCTCCAGTCGGCTGCTGCTGTTCCTCCTGGCTGCCTGGCTCGTCGACCTCGTGCGCCAGGAGCGTGAGCGTCTCCGCCGGCTCGACCGCGAACGCTCGCACTTCATGCGCGTCCTCGAGCATGAGCTCGCAGGGCCCGGACAAGAGCTGTCGCTCGGACTCCGCACACTGCAGCAGTCGGGCGGAGCGAGTGCGACCGAGCTGCAGCCGCTGGTCGAGCGCGCGCAGGACCTCGAGTTCCTCAGCCGGGATTTCGTGTCCCTCGGTCAGCTCCAATCCGGCGACCTCTGGCTTCAGCACCGCCCCGTTGACCTGCGGGCGCTCGTGGAGGAGCTGCGCACGCGGCCCGCCGAGAACGCGCAGCGGATCCCGTTCACGCTGTCATCGGGGGCTTTCGTGCTCGAGGGTGATGAGGCTCGGCTCCGTCAAGCGATCGGAGCGCTCTTGACCGAAGCTCGCTCGGCCAAGACCGCGGACCTGAGCATCGATCTCAGGCGCGCCGGCGGGAACGCGAGGCTCACGATCACCGGCGGCGTCGGGCCATTCCTCCCGGTGGCGCCGGACGATCGCGCAGGCCTCGGCATCGAGCTCGCGCGGGTCATCGTCCACGCCCATCGCGGCACGCTCGAGCAGCGGCGCTCCGCGGCATCGAAGGCGGTCCGCTTCGTGATGGAGCTCCCGATCCGCTAGGTCGCACCGCGGCTGTCGCACAACGAGGCGCACCTATACTTCGATGTAGCGACCGTTCCATAAGGAGCCCCCAGTGGCCGACGCGATCACCCCCGACATGACCATCGCTTCCGTTACCGAACGCTGGCCCGACACGGCGCGGATCTTCGCCCGGTACGGGCTCGGCTGCGCTTCGTGCGCGATCAGCAAGAGCGAGACCGTGCTGCAGGGCGCGACCGGCCACGGCGGCGGACGCGTGAACGTCGACGACCTGCTCCGTGACCTCAACACCTTCGCCGAGAGCGGGAAGCTGCCGAGCGGACTGCCCGAAGCGTCCGCGGTCGCCGCGGGTGGCGGCATGCGTGTGAAGGGGATGGCCGAGCAGAAAGGCATCAAGCAGGTCATCGCGGTGATGTCCGGCAAGGGCGGCGTGGGGAAGTCCCTCGTGGCCGGCCTGCTCGCCGTCGGCCTGAAGCGCCGGGGCTTCACCGTCGGCGTGCTCGACGGCGACATCACCGGTCCGTCGATCCCGCGGATGTTCGGCGTGCGCGAGAAGCCCGGCGTCGCGGGTCCGAACACGCTGAAGCCGTCCGTATCGCGCGGCGGCATCCCGATCATGTCGATGAACCTCCTGCTCCCCGGCGAGGAAGAGGCCGTCATCTGGCGCGGCCCGATGGTGTCTGGCGCGATCCGTCAGTTCTTCAGCGACGTCGCGTGGGGCGAGCTCGACTATCTCATCGTCGATCTGCCGCCGGGGACGAGCGACGCGCCGCTCACGGTCATGCAGGCGCTGCCGGTCGCCGGCGTCGTCCTCGTCACGACGCCCCAAGCACTCGCGACGATGATCGTGACGAAGGCGGTCCGCCTCGTGAAGCAGCTCGGTGGCGACATTCTGGGCGTCGTGGAGAACATGGCCTACGTGGCCATGCCCGATGGCTCGCGCAACGAGGTCTTCGGGCCGTCGCAGGGGCTGAAGCTCGTCATCGCGGCGAACGCGCCGCTCATGGCGCGCATCCCGATCGATCCCGAGATCGCGCGGCTCGCGGATGCCGGCGGCATCGAGCAGTACGTCTCGCCCGAGTTCGAAGAGCTGATGGCCAACTTCCTCTCCGTCGCGCAGAAGAAGACGCCGCAGCCGGTCTAGGTCGCCTCGAGGACGCCTCGCGCCGCGTAGTCCAGACTGCGCCGATGTCCTCCGTACGCCGCGCGGATGTTGCGTACGCGGCCGGGGTCATCGTCGGGATCGCGTTCCTCGTCGCGAGCGGGGCCCTCGCCGTCCACGACCGGCAGATCATGACGCGGGACTTCGCAGGGATCTGGACCGGCTCCCGCGCGATCCTCGACGGGCACGACCCCTACGACGCGGCGACCTGGCGTTCGGTCGCGGCAACGTACGGCACCCAACTGCCGGATACCGATGTGTACGGCTACCCACGGTGGGTCCCACTGGCGCTCCTGCCGCTCGCGCTCCTGCCACTCGACCTGGCCGCGGCGATCTGGCTGTGGGGTGGGATCGCCCTTGCGATCCTCGCCGTGCGCGCACTCCTCCGCGCCACCCTGCCCGGCAAGGCCTTGGCGCAGGCGCTCGTCGGCGGCACGCTGTTCGTCGCGCAGCCTGGCTACCAGAGCGTCGTCAACGGCCAGTGGACCTTTCTGCTGCTGGCCGCGTCGTCCGCGACGTTCGTCCTCCTCCGTCGATCACGGCATCGCGCGGCCGCCGTCGCGGCCCTCAGCTGGCTCGCCAAGCCGCAGCTGTTCATCGGCTACGCGATCGGCGGAGCGCGCTGGGACCGCGCGTTCGCTCGTTGGGCGGTGGCGCTGGCCGCGGCCGTGGCATTCGCAGCGACCGTCACCGCACCGGGCTGGCTGCCGGCATGGTCAACTCGGGTGGCACCGGTGCGGATCGTCGCGCCCGCCACGCTGTACGCAGCCGCGACGGACCTCCTTGGTGTCGCGGGACTCGTCGCGGCCGCGATGCTCGTGATCGCCGGCGTCGCGTTGTGCCTGCGGC
>JALYKF010000020.1 GCA_030774905.1 Chloroflexota bacterium | reverse complement strand
GTGCGGTAGTGGTCGCCCACGGGCGCGAGGAACACCTGGGTCTTGTGCTTCGTCCGGCGGAACGCTTTCGAGTGGACGATCCGGTCGCGGTCCACCTGGAACGCCGTGCGGGTCGCCGACGGCTCCTCGGGATGATCGCGCTTCGCGCCGGCGCTCTTGGTCGCGTAGGGCGCGAGCGTCGTGCGCTCGGCCTCTTCCTGGCGCTGGCGGATGCGAAGAGCGGCGACGGACTTTGTTCGGGAGAGCCGCGCGGTGAGATCCGTCACGCTGGCCATGCGGCTACAGGTTACCGGACCGCTTCGAGGACACGATCAAGTGTGGGCCGTCGCCCGGCGAAGAACAAGACTGTTCTTTGGTCCTCCGTCGGAGCGAAAATGCCCCGCCCACTCCATTCGGTCGGGCCCGAGCGGCCGGGGGATCGTGATGACCACCGACGAGCGCCAGCTCCACTGGGACGCGTGCCTCAACGTCCGCGACCTCGGCGGCTTCCCGACCCGCGACGGACACACCACCCGTAGCCACGCGATCATCCGCGCCGACAACCTGTGCCGGCTCACGAGGCACGGCCGTCTCGCGCTGGTGCGCTACGGCGCCCGCACCGCGATCGACCTGCGCGACCCGAAGGAGCATCTCCTCGAGTACGACCCGTTCAGCCGCGAAGAGCTCGCCGATGTGGGTCGGGTCGACATCCCTCAACTCACGCCCGAGTTCTGGCGCGTTTGGGACGGCGACATGTCGGGCCACGAGGGCGACCTCCTCACGCTGGAGACCTGCCGCGAGCCTATCGCCGCGATGTTCGCAGCCGTCGCGGCCGCACCGGAAGGCGGGATCGTGATCTTCTGCCACGCCGGCAAAGAGCGGACCGGGATCGCCGCGGCGCTACTCCTGGAGTTTGCCGGCGTCGATCGTGGCACGATCGGACGCGAGCACGCCCTGAGCGACGACCACCTCGCGCCGCTCTACGCCGCGTGGCTGGAGGCAGAGGCCGATCCGGAGAAGCGCCGGCGGTTCAGCCAGACGCTGTGGTCGCAGCCCGACCAGATGCGGCTCACGCTCGACGCGCTCGACGAGCTCTACGGCGGCATCGGGCGCTACCTGCTGGACTCCGGCGCCGAGGCGCCGGACCTCGCACTCGTGCGCGAACGGATCCTTGAGTGACGGACCTTCGGAAGGTGCTGTGGATCGGTGGCGGAACAGGCGGCGGAAAGTCATCCATCGCCATCGCGCTCGCTGGGAAATACGGCTTCGAGCGATACAGCTACGACTGGCACGACGCGCGCGACCACTCCGAGCGCACGCGCGCCGATCGGCACCCGCACCGCGCGCGCTTCCTCGCCATGTCGATGGACGAGCGCTGGGTGACGCGGACCCCAAGCGAGATGGCCGACGGCGAGGTCGCCGAGTTCGCGGAGCGCTTCGAGCTGGTCCTCGAGGATCTCGCCGCCCTGTCCGCCGAGCGCGTGATCGCGGACGGCTTCGGGCTGCTCCCCGAGCTCGTCGCGCCGACGTTGACCGATCCGCGGCAGGCCGTCTTCCTGCTGCCCACACCGAGCTTCCGCGCTTGGGCCCTCGCGCAACGCGGTTGGGTCACGATCGAAGGTACGACCGATCCGGACCGCGCGCGAGCGAATCGGCTCGCGCGCGATGCGCTGCTCACCGATCACGTGCGCGAGCGTGCGGTCGCGCTCGGGCTCGCCGCGATCAACGTCGACGGCACGCGCCCGCTCGCGGACATCACCGCCGAGGTCGAGCGCCGATTCGAGCCGCTGGTGCGCTAGCGGTCGCGCTCCCCCGACGCGAGCGAGGCCTGCGCCGCGGCGAGCCGCGCCACCGGCACGCGGTACGTCGACGGGGATACGTACGTCAGGCCGATGTCGTGGCAGAACGCCACCGAGCTTGGCTCGCCGGCGTGCTCGCCACAGATGCCGATCTTCAGGTCGGGCTTCGTCTTCCGGCCGCGATCGACGCCCATCTTCATCATCACGCCGACACCGCCGCGGTCGATCACCTGGAACGGATCGTCGGGGATGATCCGCTGCTCGACGTACTTCGTGAGGAAGCTCTTCTGTGCGTCGTCACGGGAGATGCCGAGCACGGTCTGGGTAAGGTCGTTCGTGCCGAACGAGAAGAACTCGGTCTTCGTCGCGATCTCGTCGGCGATGATGCAGGCTCGCGGGATCTCAATCATCGTTCCGAACTTGAACGGGATCTTCCGCCCGCGCTCCTTCTCGACGGCGGCGGCAACGCTCATCACCTGATCGCGCAGGCGATCGAGCTCCCCCATCGTGCCGACGAGCGGCATCATGATCTCGGGCTTCGCGCTCACGCCCTTCTCCGCCGAGTCAGCCGCGGCGCCGAGGATCGCGCGGATCTGCATCTCGAGGATCTCGGGGTACACGAGCAGCAGGCGACAGCCGCGCAGGCCGAGCATCGGGTTGTCCTCGTGGATCTGCTCGAGGCGCCGCCAGATCCTCCGCTTCTCTTCGATCTCGGGGCCGTCCTTGCCGGTGGCTTCCGCCACTGCGATGTCGATGTCGACGTCCGCGAACTCGCGGAGGAACTCGTGGAGCGGCGGGTCGATGAGCCGGTTGACGACGGGCAGGCCGTCCATGGCCTTGTACATCTCGCGGAAGTCGCCCTGCTGGAACGGGAGCAGCTTCGCGAGCGCGGTCTGCCGGTCCTCGAGGGTGTCGGCCATGATCATGGCTTGCACGAACGGCAGGCGCTCTGCCTGCCGGAACATGTGCTCCGTGCGCGCGAGCCCGACGCCTTCCGCCCCAAGCTTGCGGGCCTCGATGCACTCGCCGGGCGTGTCGGCGTTCACCCACACCCCGAGACGGCGGCGCTTGTCGGCCCACGACAGGAGCTCGATGAGCTGCGTCTCCTTTTCGTAGCTCGGCGGGTTCGTCGGCAGCTCGCCGGCGAAGACCTCACCGGTCGTGCCGTCGATGGAGATCGCGTCGCCCTCCTTGATGACCGTCTTGCCCACGCGCATCTCCCGCTTGTGCAGGTCGATGGAGAGCTCGGCGCAGCCCGCGACGCACGGCAGGCCAAGCCCGCGCGCGACCACCGCCGCGTGCGAGGTCGAGCCGCCACGCGCCGTCAGGATCCCGGTCGCCGCGATCATCCCGTGGAAGTCGTCGGGTGACGTCTCCGGGCGCACGAGCACCACGAGCTGCTTCTGCCCCTTGAGCGCGACCGCGCGGTCGGCGTCGAACACTGCCCGGCCGGTCGCTGCGCCGGGCGAGGCGTTGAGGCCCTTCGCGAGGAACCGGCCTTCCTTCCGCGCACGCTCGACCGCGGCCGGATCGAATCCGGGCACGAGGAGCTGCTCGACCTGGAGCGGATCCACGCGCTGGATCGCCTCGTCCTTCGTGATGAGCTTCTCGCGGACCATGTCGGTCGCGATCTTCACCGCAGCGCGCGCCGTGCGCTTCGCTGAGCGCGTCTGGAGCATGTACAGCCTACCGCGCTCGATCGTGAACTCGAGGTCCTGCGCGTCGCGATAGTGCTTCTCGAGCCGTTGGGCGATCCGCTCGAACTCCGCGTACGCCTTCGGCATGTCGCGCTTCAGCTGATCGATCTTCGACGGCGTGCGGATCCCGGCCACGACGTCCTCGCCCTGCGCGTTGGTGAGGTACTCGCCGTAGAGCTTCTTCTCGCCGGTGTTCGGGTCGCGCGTGAACGCCACGCCGGTGCCGGAGTCGTCGCCCATGTTGCCGAACACCATCGTGACGACGCTGCAGGCCGTGCCGAGGTCATCGGAGATCTTGAACTGCTTGCGGTAGTCCTTGGCCCGCTGGCCGAACCACGAGCCGAAGACCGCCTCGACCGCGAGCCGGAGCTGGTCGTGCGGCTCGGTCGGGAAGGCCTTTCCGGTCGCTTTCTTCACGATCGCCTTGAACTCGCCGACCAGCGCCTCCAGGTCCTTCGCGCTCAGGTCGGTGTCGGACTTCGCACCCTTCGCGTGCTTGCGCTTCTCGAGCACCGAGTCGAACTTGTCGGCGGGGATGTCCAGGACGATCCGGCCGAACATCGAGATGAAGCGGCGGTACGCATCCCAGGCGAAACGCTCGTTCTTGGTGAGGGTCGCAAGGCCCTGACGGCTCTGATCGTTGAGTCCGAGGTTGAGGACGGTGTCCATCATTCCAGGCATCGACATCGCGGCGCCCGAGCGCACTGACACGAGCAGCGGATCCTTCGGGTCTCCGAGCCTCTTCTTCGTGGTCTTCTCGACGGTCGCGAGGCTGCGCTCCACCTGATCCCACAGACCAGACGGCAGCTTCTTGCCGGCCTTGAAGTAGGCGTTGCAGGCCGCGGTGGTGATCGTGAAGCCGGCAGGAACAGGCAGGCCGGCGTTGGTCATCTCCGCGAGGCCCGCACCCTTGCCACCGAGGAGCGCGCGCATCTTCGCGTTGCCTTCGGCCTTGCCGCCGGCGAACAGGTAGACCCACTTCTGGGCCGTGGCCGTCGGAGCCGCCTTGGTCGCTTTCTTCGCGCGCGTCGCCGGCATGGAGCACCTCCCTGGTGAGGTGCTCATGGTGCCAGAGTCGGCTACCCGTGCTCCGAGGCGATGAACCCGCCAACCTGGGCCGGCAGCGTCACGGTGATCGGCTGCGTACTGCCGTCCTCGCGCATCACGAGGATCCCCTTGCCGCCGTCGGTCGCATACGCGGTCCTGCCGTCGCCGGAGATCCACACCTCGTTGAGGCTGTAACCCTCGGCGAGCCGCGCGAGCGGCTTGAGGTCCGGCACCCGCAGCACGGCGATCGCGCCCGTCGCGGCGGAATAGAGCTTCAGCCCGTCGGGCGACACCGGCACGGTCGACGGGGTCCCACCGGCGTAGGCCGTCGTGAAG
>JALYKF010000019.1 GCA_030774905.1 Chloroflexota bacterium | reverse complement strand
CGATGACCGGTCGCGACGGCGAGGCGGATCAACGTCTCGCTCGCCTCGCGCTGACCAAGGTGGTACAGCTGGAACCATCGCGGCGCGCCGGGTGCGGCGGCCGCGATGTCCTCCAGTGGCGTGCTCGTGGCCGTCGACACGGTGTATAGGGCGCCGGCCGCCGCGGCCCCACGCGCGGTCGCAGCCTCGCCGTCCGGATGGGCGACGCGGTGGAGCGCTGTGGGCGCGAGCAGGATCGGGTGGGGAAGCTCGATGCCGAGCAGCTCGGTCCGCAGGTCCCGTGACGTCACGTCCACGAGCGCGCGATTGCGCAGCACCCGCCGCGCGAACGCAGCCCGATTGCCGGCGACGCTGCGCTCGTCCTCGGCGCCGCCGGCGATGAAGTCGTAGGTCATCGCGGGGAGCGTTTCGCGGGCAATGGCCTCGAACTCGTCGAGGTTGAGAGGCTCGGTCATCCGATCTTTCGTGTCCTCCGCTACGAAGGCCACTCTAGTGAGGCCGCCGTCCTCGACAATTGCGTCGTGACCCGCCGCGGCTGGCTCCTCTTCGGCGCGATGGCCCTGATCTGGGGCGTGCCGTACCTGCTCATCAAGATCGCGGTCGCCGAGCTCACGCCGGCGACGCTCGTCCTTCTGCGTACCACGGTCGCTGGGCTGATCCTCGTTCCACTGGCGGTGGCGCGCGGAGACCTGCGGCCGCTACTGGCGCGGTGGCGCTGGGTGGTCGCGTACACGTTCGTCGAGGTCGCCGCGCCATGGATCCTCCTGTCGGACGCGGAGCAGCGGATCACCAGCTCGCTCGCGGGATTGCTCATCGCCGGCGTGCCGCTCGTCGGTGCGCTGCTCGTCTGGATCGTGGGCATCGAGGGCGATGATCGCCCCGATCTGCGCCGCGTGCTCGGACTGATCGTCGGGTTCGTCGGCGTCGCGCTCGTCGTTGGCCTCGATGTGGCTGCCGACGATCTGGTGGCCGTCGGCGAGGTCGGCCTCGTCGTCGTCGGCTACGCGATCGGCCCGATGATCATCGCGCGCCGGCTGCAGGGAGCCCCGGCGGTCGGTGTCGTCGCCGCGTCGCTCGCGCTGACCGCCATCGCGTATGCACCCGTCGGCATCGCGCAGCTGCCCGGCGCGCTTCCCTCCACGCAGGTGCTATTCGCCGTCGTGTTCCTCGGCGTCGTCTGCACGGCAGCGGCGTTCCTGCTGTTCTTCGCCCTCATCGCCGAGGTCGGTCCGATCCGCTCGACGATCATCACGTACTTCAATCCAGCCGTCGCCATCGTGCTCGGCGTCGTCCTGCTGAACGAGCCGTTCACCGCGGGCATCGCCGCCGGGTTCGCCCTCATCCTCGTGGGATCGTTCCTGGCGACGCGCCGCGCCCGGGGAATGCCGCGGCCTGCGGACGCGTTACCCGAGGTGACCCCATGACCGATACCACCAGCCGCATGCCGGCGCTCTACCTCGGACACGGTGCACCGATCCTCGTTGACGATCCGGTATGGCCGGGCCAGCTCTCGCGCTGGTCGGCCGATCTGCCCGCGCCGAAGTCGATCCTCGTGGTGTCCGCGCATTGGGAGAACCAGCCCCTGACGATCGGCGCGACGACACCCGTGCCGCTGCTCTACGACTTCTACGGCTTTCCGCAGAAGTACTACGACGTCACGTATCCCGCGCCCGGCGCGCCCGCGCTCGCGCAGCGAGTGCGCGAGCTCCTCCCGGGCCAGCTCATCGCGGACGACCCGACCCGCGGGCTCGACCACGGCGCGTACGTGCCGCTGACCGTGATGTACCCGAAGGCCAACGTGCCGGTGCTCCAGATCTCGATGCCCAGCCTCGACTCGAAAGAGCTCTTGGAGCTCGGGAAGAAGCTCGCGCCGCTGCGCGACGAGGGCGTGCTCATCATGGGGAGCGGGTTCATGACGCATGGCCTGCCGTTCCTCGAGGACTTCCGCCCCGACGCGACCCCCCCGGCGTGGTCGAAGGAGTTCGACCTCTGGAGCGCCGAGACGCTCGCGAAGGGCGACGTGGACACGCTCGTCGACTACAAGCGGCGCGCGCCCGGCGTGCGGTACGCGCACCCGACCGTCGACCACTTCGTGCCGCTGTTCGTCGCGCTCGGCGCGAGCCTCGCGACGAAAGAGTCACCGGACACGGTGATCGACGGCTACTTCCTCGGCCTCTCCAAGCGCTCCGTTCAGTTCGCCTAGGACGTGGCGAGCCTGCGCGCGAAAGCGCTGCTCATTGACCTCGACAACACGCTCGTCCCCGAGCTCGCCAATTACAGCGCTGCATTTGCGGGCACGTGCCGTGATCTCGCGCGCGAGCGCGCGATCGAGCTCACGAAGCTACGCGACGCCGTGTTCGGCGCAGCGCTCGACCGATGGCTGGCCTCACCTGTCGCGGATTGGTGCGCCCGCATTGGCATCGGCTCGCCGACGAGCCTGCTGAGCGATTTCCCTGGCGACGCGCCCGAGCTCGCGTTCCTTCGTGGCTGGGCGCCCGACTACCGGCGTGCGTCGTGGACCGACGGCCTGCGCGCCGCCGGCCTACGGGACGCCGACGCGCTCGCGATCCCGCTGAGCGACGATTTCCGGCAGCGGATCCGGGAACACTGTCCTGCGTATGCCGACGCACCGGCGGCAGTCGAAACGCTAGCGCGCACGTACACGCTCGGCATCGCAACCAATGGACCCGCCGATGTCCAGCGCATCAAGCTCACCGTGTCCGGCCTGCGGCGCTTCTTCCCGGTCGTCGTGGCGTCGAGCGACGTCGGGGCAGGGAAGCCCGATCCGCGCATCTTCGCCGCGGCGGTCGAGCGACTTCGCGTCTCGCCGGAGGATGTGCTCGTCGTCGGCGACAGCCTCGCGAAGGACGTGGCCGGCGCACACGCGGCCGGACTTCGTTGCGTGTGGGTCGACCGGACCGGAGCGGAGCGCGATCAGGCGTGCGTGCCCGATGCCGAGGTCCGGTCCCTCGCTGAGTTGCCCGCGCTCCTGGCCTAGGCGAACGGTGTCCCGAACCGCTCGCGGCTCGTGACCTCGCCGATCGGCTTGCGCTTCTTACGCCCGCTCCCGACCTTCTCCTGCGGGTAGCCGAACGGGACCACCGCCAGACCCTGATGCGTGCCGGGCACGCTGAGGAGCTTCTCGATCGCGGGCATCGGGCCGAAGCCGATCCAGTTGGACCCGACACCGTCGGCCCACGCGGTCAGGATCATGTTCTGGATCGCGCGGCTCGCGTCCGACACCGCGTAGGGGCTCTCCTTCTCGACCAGCACGACGATGGCGAACGATGCACTCGCGGTGTACGGCCCGGTCTTCATGATCGAGCCGATCTGCTTCAGGGCGGGCCGCTCTTGGACCACCACGAAGTGCCAGGGCTGCAGGTTGATCGAGCTGGCGCTCAGCCGGCCCGCATCCACGATCCTCCGCACGAGCGGTGCGGTCCCTGCCGATCCGCGTAACGGCGCACCGCGAGCACCGTGCGCACGGCCTCGAAGACATTCACTTAACCGCTCCCCTTATGTGTTCCTTAACCTGCTGGCGTCCCGCTTCCGTACTCTGGACCGCATGCTGACTCCACGGCGGGCCGTCGCGTTCATCATCCTCGCACTCGCCGTCGCGGCGTGCGGCGCACCGGCTGCGGTCACGGTCGATCCGACGGTCGTGCCGACGACGGCCGCGCCCACGACCCAGGCGCCGGCGGCCACCGTCGCAGCGGGCGCACTCACGTGGACGGTGGGCGACAAGTCGAAGGCGACCGTTCGCGTGCGCGAGCAGCTCGTCGGCGTGAACCTGCCCTCGGATGCGGTGCTCACCGCCACCGGCGCGAAGGGCTCGTTCTCACTGAACGCTGACGGCAGCTTCTCCCCGGACTCGAAGATCACCTTCGAGCTCACGACCCTGTCGAGCGACTCGCAGGGTCGGGACAGCTTCGTGAAGCAGGACACCCTCAACACGCGCCAGTTCCCGACCGCCACGTTCGTGCCCGCGAAGACGAGCGGACTCACGCTGCCGCTGCCCGCGAGTGGCGATCTGTCATTCACCCTCTCCGGCGCGCTCACGATCCACGGCAAGACCAAGGACGTCACCTTCACCGTGAAGGGTGTCCGCACGGGCGGGGACCTCACCGTCACCGCGACCGCGGACCCGGCGTTGAAGTTCGGCGACTTCGGCATGTCGGCGCCGTCCGTTCCGTTCCGCGTCGTCAGCGTGACCGACGAGATCCGCCTCGCGATCGACATCGTGGCGAAGGGGCCCGGATGACCTTTCACATCGACGACGACGACCGCTCGGTAGGGCGGATCCTCAGCCGTCGCGAGGTCCTCGCG
>JALYKF010000018.1 GCA_030774905.1 Chloroflexota bacterium | reverse complement strand
CTGCAGGACAAGGGGCGCGCGGAACGCACGATCGCTCGATACGGCGACTACCTGATGGAGTTCGTCGCGTTCTTCGGGCCGAAGGCCGCGCCACGGGTCGAGGACATCGACGTCCGGTCGATCAAGGCGTTCGGGAGCAGCCTGACCCGCAGACAGCTCCGGTCCGGCCGTAGGGCCGGCAAGGCCGCGCTGAGCGCGGCCTCGAAAAACCTGGTGCTCATCGCGCTGCGCGGGCTCCTGAAGTTCGGCGTCCTCCTGGAGCTGCCCGTTCCCGGACCCGAGAAGGTCGAGCTCGCGAAGGCCACTGATCCCAATCCGGACGCCCGCCACCTCGAGGCGGAGCGCCTTAAGCGGCTCATCGAGAGCTTCGACACGGCGAGCGACGACGGCGTGCGCGGCCGGGCGCTCGTGGAGCTCCTCTGCGCGACGGGCTGCCGGATCAGCGAGGTCATCGCGCTCGATCGCCAGGCGCTCGAGCTCGATCGGGCAGCGAAGACCCCGGCCGACGGCATCCGCGTCGTCGACGAAGTGACCGTGTTCGGCAAAGGCAGCCGGTTCCGCAAGGTGTTCCTCACCCCGCGGGCCCGGGAATGGCTGCAGCGGTACCTGCAGACGCGCCGCGACACGGATCCGGCGCTCTTCATCACCGATCGGAAAAAAGCGGATGGCTACCGGATGTCGGTGTGGACCGCCCAACGGACCATCAGCGAGGCCGCCAAGCGCGCCGGCCTCATGGAGAACGTCTCACCGCACTGGCTGCGGCACGCCGCGATCACGCTCTGGGCCACGGAGATGGGCCTGCCGGCGGCGCAGCGCCTCGCGGGCCACAAGAACGCATCGACGACAAGCCGGTACCTGGGTGGATCGGACGCGGAGCTCAAGGCGCTCTTCAAGCAGCGCATCGGCTAGACCGGGCCGACTCCCCTGCCGCGGTCATCTGAGCACCGGCTGCTCCACCAGCGGCGTGTCGTCGACGAGCGACGGCAACCCGTCGCGGGGAGCCCGAGTGCGATGGCGCCTTGTGAGGTGACTTTGCTGACTGCGAAGCCGCACCTCAGCTCCTGCAACGTGTGCTCGAAGCGCGGGGTCCAACCGTGCGAACCGCTCATACAGAGCGAGCCAGCTGGCCTGGGAGACCGCGGAGGGCTTCGAGTGGGGATCGACGCCTGCAGTAGCCAAGAGCCTTCGAGCCGCCCGGGCCCCGATCCGATCGGCAATCGATGACCCGATGGTTGGTCGCCATGCAGTGAAGATGGCGGCAATGAAGTCGCGGTAGATCTGGGATTCGCGCGCTGGAACAAGTGGGGGTCCGCGCTTGCGCACTCGCACGAGTACCACTTCGACCGCAGGCGCCGGCAGGAAGTCAGATCTCTTGAAGCGATGCACAACATCGACCGCGAACCACGGCGCGATTTGCAGGGCGGCCAGGGTCTGTGCAGGTGAGCCGAGGTAGCGCTCAGCAGCTTCGCGTTGCAGCATGAGCCACGCTTCGCGCGGCGGCACCGGAGCGGTCGTCAGCTTCCTGATGACCGCGGACGTGATGTCGAAGGGTGGGTTCGCGAAGACGACGTAGTTCGCCCGCGGCAGGACGTACGTCTGAATGTCCGTATGGCGTACGGCGACGTTGGAGTAGTCATTGAAGCGCGCGCGTAGATGACGGACGAGCCCTTGATCCTTCTCCACGGCGATAACGCGTGCCGCACGTTCGGCGAGCGCCTGCGTGAGGATGCCCTTACCGGCACCAAGGTCATACACGACGTCATCTGGACCGATTCCGCTAGCAGCCACCAGGCGTTTCGCCAGTCGTGGATCACGAATGAAATTCTGGGTGCGCCATACGGTCGACTCACGAGGACATGCCACTTCTGGTCTCCTGCCGTTTCGTGGGCGCGAAAAGGCCGCATGGCAATGCCATGCGGCTCGAGCGGAACCCACGACGAAGGCGACTACATATTGAGCGCTCTAATTAGAGCGGCAAGACGAGCACGACCGCCCCGAGGGGCCCGCTCAGTCCTGACGAATGCTCGTACACATACACAATCCTCCCGAACTCATGCGCATCCTACGCGCCACTTTCGGACGGCGCGGCTAGACCCGGCTCGGCTCCCCCGCCGAGGACATCTCGTCCACGATCTCTGAGTACGTGCGGCTCTCGAGCTGCCGGGGCCGGAGGCCGAGGTCGTACGCCATGATGTCGATATCCGCGCTTGGCGTGAGCGCCTCGATCTCGCAGAACCAGCCCGCGCCCTCGAGGTGGTCGAGGGACACTTCGAACTCGCCGAGGACGTAGACCTCGCGCAGCTTCACGAATTTGCGGATGCGGCGGAACCCGAGCTCCGCGATGAGCTCCTCGACAGGTCCGGAAACGAGCACCGCGGTGATCTCCTTGCGGACCTTGTCGACGCCGTGCATCTCGCGGGGGCTCTTGTACGTGAGCTCCTGCACGCCGCCCTCGTCGCGGAAGCGCAGCCGGAGCCGACGGTCCTCATTCTGGAGATGGAGCGCCGGGTGGTCGAAGAAGACATCGCCCTCAGCACCAGCGCGGACCCAGCGGCCCTCGTTCTCTAGACGCTTCCGCAGGTCGGGAACGGCCATGTCGGGGAGCTTGTATTTCCGCTCACGCTCGATCACACAAGGAGGCTAGGTCGTCAGGTTGGACTAGACAATCCGCCGATTGGCGTAGGTGGAATGGCTCAGGCCGCTGGTGCTATTTCCTCGAGCGAGCGGCCGCGGGTCTCCTCGCTCAGCAGGCCCACCGCCGCGGCCGTGAGGAGCAGCAGCCCCATGAACACGGCGAAAACGCCCGACTGACCGAGCGAGACAGCGAGCGTCGGCGTGAGGAACGGGCCGATGATCCCGCCGATGCGGCCGACCGCGGCCGCCGCGCCCGCGCCGGTCCCGCGCAGTGCCGTTGGGTACATCTCCGGTGAAATTGCGTAGACGACGCCCCATGCACCGAGATTGAAGAACGACAGCAGCGCCGCGTACAGGATGGCATCGTTTCCGGCTCCGCTGTTCCCGAACAAGTAGGCCGCGATCGCCGAGCCCACGAGATACGCGACGAGTGTCGGGCGCCGGCCGACGCGTTCGACCAGCCACGCCGCGCTGAAGTACCCCGGGACCTGGGCGAGCGAGGCGATGAAGAAATATTCGTTGCTCCGGACGACCGTGAGGCCGCGCCCGGCGAGCAGCGACGGCAGGAACGTGAAGATCCCGTAGTACGTGAAGGTGATGCCGAACCAGAGGATCCACAGCATCACGGTGCGGCGGGCGTAGCGGGGCGCGAATAGAGAGCCGATCGAGGCGCTCCCGCCGACGGACCGCTCGGGCGCGACGGGCTTCGTGACCGTGATCAGTGCTCCCCCACCTTCGCGCTCGACGCGGCGAACGACCGCATCTGCCTCGGCGGCGCGGCCGTGCTCGGCTAGGAACCGCGGCGACTCGGGCAGCGCCCGGCGAAGGTATGCGACGTACAGCGCCGGCAGCGCGCCGACGACGAATGCGCCGCGCCAGCCGAACTGCGGAAGCACGACGAGCGCGACGACGCCGGCGAGGATCGTCCCGTACGCCCAGAACGACTCGAGCAGGACGATGAACCGTCCGCGCGACGCCCGAGGCGCATACTCGGACACCAGCGTCGACGCGACCGGCAGCTCGCCGCCGAGGCCCAGGCCGGCGACGACTCGCGCGATGAGCAACGTCTCGAAGCTCGGCGCGGCCGCCGATAGCAGCGCGCCGAACGAGAACAGCACGAGCGTGACCTGGAACACCGTCTTGCGCCCGATCCGGTCGGCGAGCCGGCCCGCGATCGCGGCGCCGAAGAACATCCCGACGAACCCCGCGCTCGCGACGAACCCGGTCTGCGTGGCATCGAGCCCAAATTCGGTACGAATGGGCGTCAGCAGGAAGGCGATGAGGATCACGTCCATCGCGTCGAACATCCAGCCGAGGCCGGCGACCACGAGCAGCCGCCAGTGGAACCGGTTCAGCGGCACCCGGTCGAGTCGCGCAAGGAAGGTCTCGGCGGCCATCGCTAGATGCAGCGCTCCGCGACGAGCAGCTCGGCGTTGAGCACGGACGCTCCCGCCGCTCCGCGGATCGTGTTGTGGCCGACCACGACGAACTTCATGCCCAGGACCGGGTCCTCGCGGATCCGGCCGACGCTCGAGGCCATCCCGCGCTCCGTGTCCCGGTCCAGCAGCGGTTGCGGCCGGTCCCGCTCCTCGCGGACGACGATCGGGTGCTTCGGCGCCGACGGCAGGCCGAGCTCCTGCGGACGGCCCTTGAACGCCCTGAAGCTCGCGGTCACGGCAGCGACGTTCGGCGAGCCCTTCAAGCGGACGGACACGGTCTCGGTGTGGCCGTCCCGCACCAGCACCCGATTGCAGTGGATCGACATCGGAAAGCTCGCTGGTTCGAATCCAGCCGGCCCCCAGCCGCCGAGGAACTTCTGGGTCTCCTCAACGACCTTCTCCTCTTCGCCGCCGATGAATGGCACGACGTTGTCGAGCACGTCGAGCGAGGGCACGCCGGGGTAGCCCGCGCCGGAGATCGACTGCATCGTCGAGACGATGAGCTGCTCGATGCCGAAGTCCCGGTGGAGCGGAGCGATCGCGAGCGTGAGGTGGATCGCGGTGCAGTTGCCATTGGTGACGATCGAACCGGCCCAGCCGCGCGTCTCGCGCTGCTTGGCGAGCGCCTTCACGTGCTCGAAGTTCACCTCGGCCAGCAGGTTCGGGACATCCGCATCCATCCGATGCGTGCTCGCGTTCGAGAACACGTGGTGGCCGGCCTTCGCGAGCGCGGCTTCGTGCTCCTGCGCTGCATCGGTCGGCAGTGCGCTGAAGCAGAGGTCCGCGTCCATCTCGGGACGCGTCGTCTCGAGCTGCATGTCCGCGACGGAGTCGGGCATCGGCTCCGGGAGATGCCAGTGCACTGCGTCCGCGTAGCGCTTGCCCGCGCTCCGCTCCGACGTCGTGAGCGCGGTCAGCTTGAACCACGGGTGGTCGGCCAGCAGGCTGATGAAGCGCTGCCCGACCGTGCCCGTCGCGCCCAAGACCGCGACCGTGCGTTGCTGTGTCACACCGAAAGTGTGACAGACGGGCGCACGCAATGGCGGCGCTAGCTCTCGTGGAACTCCTGATGGATCGCGCGGACCGCGTTCTCGCGCTCCTGCTCGGAGACCACGAGCGAGATGTTCAGCTCGGAGGAGCCTTGAGCGATCGCGATGACGTTCACCTTGGCCCGGCCAAGCGCGCCGAAGAGCCGCGCCGCCACGCCGGGCGTGCCGCGCATGCCCTCCCCCACCGCCGACACGATGGCCACGGGCGACTCGATCGAGACCTTCTCGACGTCGTGGCGCTCGAGCTCCCGCGAGAACATCTTCCGCAGCGCGACTTCGAGCCGTTTGATCGAGTCGTTCGGCACGACCAGGCAGATCGAGTTCTCGCTCGACGCCTGGCTGATCATGAGCACTGACACAGCTTCCGCCGCGGTGGTGTCGAAGACCCGTGCCGCGAACCCCGGCACCCCGCTCATGCCCGCGCCCTGCACGGTGATCAGGCCGAGCCCGCCGAGCGAGGTCGTGGCCTTCACCACGGTGTTGTCGCGGGGGGTCGTGGCCGTGATCGTGGTTCCCGGGTCGTCGGTGGCGAACGTGTTGAGGATCCGTACCGGGATCCCCGCTTCGACGGCGGGCAGGACGGTGCGCGGATGGATGACCTTCGCGCCGAAGTACGAGAGCTCCGCGGCCTCCGCGTAGCTGATGGCAGGCAGCGGCTTCGCATCGGGCACGATGCGCGGATCGGCGCTCATGACACCGCTCACGTCGGTGTAGATGCGGCACTCGCCCGCGCCGAGCGCGGCGGCGAACACCGCGGCCGAGTAGTCCGAGCCACCGCGGCCAAGGGTGGTGGTCACGCCGTCCACCGTCGACCCGACGAACCCGGTGACCACAGGCACGGTGCCGTACGCCATACGCGGCACGAGCTGCTGCTCGACGCGCTCGCGGGTGAGCTGCAGCAGCGGATTGGCGTGGCCGAAGCTGTCGTCGGTGACGAGGAGGCCTTCGGCCGAGAGCGCCTCGGCGGCGACGCCCCGGGCGTTGAGGACGGCGGCGATGATCGGCGCGGACAGGCGCTCGCCGTAGGACAGGATCGCGTCGAGCGACCGCGCGCTGCACTCGCGCAGCAGCGCCACGCTCCGCAGCAGGGCGGTGGTGCGATCGGTGAGGTCGACGATCTCGCTCAGGGCCGACGCGCCGTTGACCCCAACGAGGTCGGCGATCAGATTCCGGTGCTGCTCGGAGAGCCGTTCGATGATCTGCTGCGCGCCCGCGGCATCGCCGGCCACGGCCTGCTGCGCGGCCTTGACGAGCGCGTCCGTCGTCCCGGCGGTCGCCGATACGACGACGACGCGCTCGCCTTTCTCGGCGGCGACGATGTGCGCGACCGCCTCGATCGCCGGGGGCGATGCGACGGACGTCCCACCGAACTTGAAGACGATCGGCTTGCTCAGCGTGCCGACCTCGCGACGGCGATCACGTCAGCGAGTATCGCGGACGCGGTCGCGTCGCCGCCCGCGCCGGGACCGCTCCAGACGAGCCGGTCGGCCATGTCCGACTCCAGCGTGATGACGTTCGTCGGTCCGGAGGCCTGGCCCTCCAGTGAGTCCGCGGGGACCTCTTCGGGGCCGACCCGGCACTTCGTGGCCTTGTCGCCGAAGTCGGCGACGGCGAGGTAGCGGAGCCGCGCGCCGCGCGCGGCGGCCGCGTCCGCACGTTCGGCGCTCGCGGAGCGCAGTGAGGTGCGGCGCACCTGATCGGGGCGGAAGTGCCGGCCCTCGAGCAGGCTCACCAAGATCGAGAGCTTGTACGCGGCGTCGAAGCCGTCGATGTCGTTCGTCGGGTCGGGCTCCGCGTACCCCTTGGCCTGCGCTTCGGCAAGCGCATCGGCGAACGCGACGCCGTTCTCGAGACGCCCGCAGATGTAGGTCGTCGTGCCGTTCAGCAGGCCCCGCAGCACACGCGGCCGGACCGCACCGAGCTCGAGCAGCCCGCGCACCACCGGCACCGCGCCACCGACCGCCGCCTCGAACCGAAGCTCCCGCTTGGCGAGGCGCGCGGCCTCGTGCAGCGGATCCCACTCCTTGGCAACGGCCTCCTTGTTCGCGGTCACGACGTGCTTGCCGCGCTCGAACGCGGCGAGCAGGAGGTCGGTCGCGGGCTGGTGGCCGCCGATGACCTCGATGACCAGCGCGATGTCCGGGTCGTCGAGGATCTCGAACGCGTCGCTCGTCACCGCGAGGTCGCCGGCATCGCGGGCCTTCTTCGGATCGCGGACCGCGGCGCCGCGCAGCTGCACCGGCCGACCCGCCGCGGCGTCGATGCGCTTCTGGCGGTCAGCGAACGCGCGTGCGACCGCGCTGCCGACGGTGCCCAGTCCGAGGAGCCCGACGCCGAGCGGCTTGGCGCTCATCTCGGCCGGCCCCACGCGACGAGCCCGACGACCTGCTGCTCGACGATCGCCATTCCGCGCTTCGCGAATACCGCCCGCACGTCCGCATCGAAGGCCGAGGCGCGCTCGCCGAGCCGGACCCGCGCGAGGGTGCTCGTGCTGTGCAGGTACTCGAGGTACTCATCGACGGTGCGGCGAAGGCCGACCGGCGCGGTGCGCCGTTCGCCTTCGCGGACGAACCGGCCGGTCGCCTCGAGTGCGGCGATCCGCTCCGGTAGCGCGTCGACGCGGTCGGCGTGCAGCTCCGAGTAGCGCTTGATGATGTCCAGCAGCTCCGGCACCGGGAAGTCGCCGTCGTCCCGCTCGACGATGGCGAGGTGCGCCCCGGCCGCGAGCGCTGCGGCGAATCGCGGCATCACGACCTGCGGGTCCATCCAATGGATGCTCGTGCCCGCGGTGATGAGCCCGTACGGCGGATCGAGTGGCGCATCTTCGGCTGTGCCGGTGATCCACCGGAGGCGCGGATCGTCGCCGCCAGCTAGCAGCCGACCCTCCCCGACCATCGCGGCGGACGGATCGACGGCGTCGACGCGCGAGGCGAACCGCACCATCGAGCGTGCGAGCGCGCCGCTGCCGGACCCCGCGTCCAGGACGGTCCGCGGGTCGACGAGGAGCTCCTCGAGGATCGTGAAGGTCTCGTCGGGATACGGCGCGCGATGGCGGTAGGCCTTCGCGACGTCGCGGTCGCGGAACACCTCGGCCAGCGGTCCCCTCATCCGACGGCCTCCGCGAGCAGCTCCAAGGCGACGCCGACGCTCGCCAGCCGATTGCCGGCGCGGTCGAAGGTCCACTGTTTCTTCATGACCCGCTGGAGCTTCGGGCCGTCGACGGCGATGTACACGAGCCCGACGGGCTTCCCAGGGGTCGCGCCTCCCGGCCCGGCGATGCCCGTGATCCCCAGCCCGATCTTCGCGCCGAGCCTCTCGCGGGCGCCGCGCGCGAGCGCGGCCGCCACGACCGAGGACACGGCGCCGTGCGAGTGGATGAGCTGCGGGGGCACGTCGGCGAGCACGGTCTTCGCGTCGTCCGAGTAGACCTCCATGCCGCCGCGGAAGTAGTCGCTCGAGCCACCGTGCTCCGTGAGGATCGCCCCGAGCAGGCCGCCGGTGCACGACTCGGCCGCGGCCACGGTGAGCTTCTTCTTGCGAAGCGTCGGGTGGAGCGCCTGCATGCGCGCGGCGAGGTCCGCGTACGAAGGCGGCTTAGCGGGCACGCGTGCGGGCGGTGCCCTCGCGCGGCTTCAGGCGCCAGCGCTCCGGCACACCGCGGCCGGCGATCGCGAACGAGGCCTTCCACATGTAGTCGATGCCCGAGAAGATCGTGAGCGCCACGGCCGCGGAGAGGAGCGCGTATGCCAGGTACGCGAGCGGGAGGGAGGGCGCAGCGAGCAGGAGGAGCAGGCCCGCGGCGGAGGCGGCCTGGAAGATCGTCTTGACCTTGCCCGAGACGCTCGCGCCGACGCTGTATCCGCGGGCCGACGCGATCGCGCGAAGGTTCGTCACCGCGAGCTCGCGCGCGACGATGACCACGACGATCCACGAGGGCACGAGCCCGAGGCCCTGGAGCGGGATGAGCGTGCCGATGACGAGCAGCTTGTCGGCGAGCGGATCGAGGAACGTGCCCAGCCGGGTCACCTGCCCCATTCGTCGCGCCAGGCGGCCATCGACAGCGTCGGACAGTGCGGCGAGGCAGAAGATCAGGAATGCCCACGTCGCGCTGGTCTCGTCGCGCGCCTGAAGCAGCAGCACGATCGGTACGACCGCGAGGATGCGCGCGTAGACGAGGGCGAGCGGAAGGTTGAAGGTCACGGGGACTTGAACGACCGCTCGATCACCTGGCCCACCTCCCCCATCTTGCCCAGATCCTGCCCATTGAACGCGAGGAACGTCGTGCCTGCGTTGCCGGAGCGCACGGTGACGGACTTTCCGGTGAACGTGAGGATCTGCCCGCTCGGGAACACCTTGTTCGTCCCGGGTGCCTGGCTCCCATCGACGGTGGCGACGATGTACGCCTCACCGCCCGTGATTCGCACGGTCACGATGGCCGCCGTGTAGGACACGGCGACGGCCCGGGTCTCCTGCACCTCGGCCCCCGTGGCGGTCTTGGCGATGACCCGCACCGTCTGCGGTCCGGCCACGAAGTTGACGGTCACGCTGAACTTGAGGTCGCTGCCGATCGTCGCAGCCGCGCCATTCACGGTCACGCTCGCCACCGATTTGTCGACCCGGCCGGACACCGTGACCGGTGCGTTCGTATACGTGCCGCCGTTCGCGGGCTGCTCGAGGATCAGCTGCGGCGCCTGGGGATCATTCGAGACACCCGGGTTGAGCTGGATGGTGCGCGAGGCCTGGGCGAGCTTGCCCGCGGGGTCGAGCACCTGGATCTCGACGTGGTTCGGCCCTGGCTTCAGCGGCACGGTCACGCTGAAGGTCCCGTCGGACGCGGGATGCACGTCGTTGATCGTGTCCTGGCCGGGCGACACGCGGACCGTGATGCGGCCCTCCGGGTTGGTCTTGCCCTTCACCGTGTACTCCGCGACCTGCGAGACGGCGTCCGTTGCCGGGTCGGTGATGTCGACGTGCGGAGCCACCGCGAAATTCGTGAACTGGTAGTAGATGTAGCCGGCGAAGAGCGCGATGCCGGCCAGCACGAGGACCGGCACGAGAACGGTCGGCGTGAAGATGAAGGTGCGCTTCACCAGCGGCCGCATTGGCGCGAACGTGCGCGCCGGCTCGGACCCGCCGCGCTCGCCGGTGTACAGGGCGACCATCTCCTCAGGGTCGAGGTTCAGGTACTCGGCGTAGTTCCGGAGGAACCCTTTCGTGTACACGGTGCCGGGCAGGGACTGATAGTCACCGCTCTCGATCGCCTGGAGGAACTTCCCGCGGATCCGCGTGTCCTCGGTGGCCTGCTGCATCGTGACGCCCATCTGCTCGCGCTGTTGGCGAAGGGCCTCACCGAGGCGCGCCACTAGGTGTCGTCTCCGCCCGTGGGTGAGGTCCGCGCCCCGTAGACCTGACGCATCTTGCCAGGTCCGACCGATGGCCCGATGACGCCTTCCTGCTCCATGATGTCGACGAGCCGGCCGGCGCGGGCGAACCCGATGGTCATCTTCCGCTGGAGCATCGACACCGATGCCTGACCCGCGCGCCGCACGATGTCGACGGCCTCCTCGTAGCGGTCGTCCTCGATATCGGAGTCGCCGCCATCCTCGCGTTGCTTCGCGCGGTCCTGATCCTCGAGGATCTCGAGCTTGTAGCGCGGATCGCGCTGCCGCCTCCAGTGCATCGTTACGGCCTCGATCTCGCGGTCGGACACGAATACGCCCTGCGCGCGGATGGGCTTCGGCGCGTCCGGCGGCTGGACCAGCATGTCGCCGCGGCCGAGGAGCTTCTCCGCGCCGCTCATGTCGAGGATCGTGCGCGAATCCACGGCCGAGGCGGTGGCGAACGCGATACGCGCCGGGATGTTCGCCTTGATGAGGCCGGTGATGACGTCCACGGAGGGCCGCTGCGTCGCGACGACGAGGTGGATGCCCGTCGCGCGTGCGAGCTGGGCCAGCCGGGTGATCGCCTTCTCCACCTGGATCGGTGCGGACATCATCAGATCCGCGAGCTCATCGACGATGAGCACGATGTACGGCACCCGGTCCGGGCCGCTGCGCACGGCGTTGTAGGCGTCGATGTTCCGGGCCGCCGCGCGCGCGAAGAGCCGGTAGCGGCGGTCCATCTCCCCCACCGCCCAGTAGAGGGCGTTGAGGATCTTGTCGTGATCCGTGACCACAGGCACGACGAGGTGCGGGATGTTGTTGAAGCCCGCGAGCTCGACGCGCTTGGGGTCCGCGAGGATGAGCCGCACGTCGTCCGGCGTCGCGGTCATGAGCAGGCTGCAGATGATCGAGTTGATCGAAACGCTCTTGCCCGAGCCGGTCTGGCCGGCGATCAGGAGGTGCGGCAGCTTCGCGAGATCGGCCACGATCGGCGATCCCGACACATCGCGGCCGAGCGCGACCGTGAGCTTCGAGGATGCCTCCTTGAACATCGCGGTCTCCGCGACGTCCTTGAGGGTGACCATGCCGATCGCGAGGTTCGGGACCTCGATGCCGACGACGCTCTTGCCGGGCACCGGCGCTTCGATGCGCAGGGTGCGCGCGGCGAGCGCCAGGGAGAGATCGCTGTCGAGTGCCTCGATGCGCGAGAGCTTCACGCCGGCGGCCGGCTTCAGCTCGTAGCGCGTGACGACGGGTCCGACGCTCACCTCGACGACCTTTGCGACGATGTTGAAGTGCGCGAGGGTCTCTTCGATGACGCGCGTGTTGCGCATCACCTCGTCCTTGCCCGAGCGCGCGGCCGAGCCTTCCTCGAGCAGGTCGAGCGACGGCAGCTGCCACGGCACATCGGGCGGGTCGGCGTGCATCACGCCTTCGGCCACGAGCATCGCTGATGGCAGGCCCGCGAGCGCGCCACCGAGCGGCGCGATCTGCTCGGGCTCCATCGGGAGGATCTCCTGCTGGGCATCCAGTACCGGCTTGACCAGCTTCCGGACGGGCCGCTCCTGATCCATGTTGATCTTGATCGGCGCGTCCCTTGACTGGAGCTCGGGCGGGGCCGGCGAAGCCGGGCCCGCCCGCACGGCTGTGGCGTTCCATTCGCTTCGCGCAGCGGTCCCTCCCGGCACCGCCGTTCCCGGCCGGAACGCGAACTGCGGGCGGCGGTCGAGCGCGGGACGCGCGAGCTCCTGGAGCGTGCGGTTGGCGGCGATCACGACGCCGATGGCGAGGATCGCGACGAGGACGATGATCCCGCCGGCGTTGCCGAGGGTCGTCGTGACGGAGCTGCCCAGCGCGTGGCCGAGCCGGCCACCGTTGCCGCTGGCCACGTCCACGATGCCAAGCAGCGCGAGCCCGACGAGCAGGACGCCGATGCCCGGCAGCAGGAGGCGCCGGGCGAGCGCGCGGCGCCAGACGACGGCCGCCGCGACGAAGAACGCGATCGGCACGAGCGCCGCGCCCCAGCCGAGCGACCCGGTCATGACCGACCGCCACCAGTCGAGGACGGACCCGCCGCTCGACAGCAAGGCTACGAGCGACAGCAGTCCCAACAGACCGAGGGCCACGCCGATGATGTGGTCGCGTACCTCGGCCCGCATCCGTGCGCCGGGGGTCGCCTCGCGGCGGGTGGTGGGCCTGCGGCTGCTGCTCTTCCTCGCCATCAGACCTGCATGATGACCGGCAACACCATCGGCCGGCGCTTCGTGCGGTCATAGAGGAACGAGCTGAGGCTCTGGTGGATCGCGTCCTTGAGCGCTGAGGCCTCGGCGAAGTGCGGCCCGGTCTGGGCCTGCGCGAGGCCGTCGAGAACCCGCTGCTTGGCCTCCTCGAGCAGATCGCTCGCGTCGTTCTCAGGCACGAAGCCGCGGGTCGTGATGTCGGGGCCGGCCACGACCGCGCCGGTCTGGTGGTCGATCGTCACCACCACCAGGAGCACCCCTTCGTTGCCGATGGAGACGCGGTCGCGCATCACGGATTGGCTCACGTCGCCGACGCCGAGGCCGTCGACGTAGACCTGACCCGAGCTGACGTGCTCCCCCACTTTCGCGCCGCGGTCGCTGATCTCGAGGACGTCGCCGTTCGTGATGATGAAGGACTTGTCCGCATCGACGCCGACGTCGATGGCCATGCGCGCGTGGCGCACGAGCATCCGGTACTCGCCGTGGATCGGGACGAAGTGCTTGGGCTGGAGGATGTTGAGCAGGAGCTTCAGCTCCTCCTGGCTCGCGTGCCCGGACACGTGTGGCCGTGACGCGGTGTCGTACACGACCTCGGCACCGAGCTTGAACAGGTTGTCGACGGTGCGGCTCACGAGCTCCTCGTTGCCGGGGATCGGGTTGGAGGACATGACGACCGTGTCGCCCTCTTTCACGGCGACGTGGCGGTGGTCGCCGAGGGCCATCCGGGACAGCGCGCTCGTCGGCTCGCCCTGGCTGCCGGTCGTGATGATGCAGAGCTCCGCGTCAGGGAACTTGCCGATCTCGGCCGCATGCACGGTCGCGCCGTCGGGGTATTCGAGGTAGCCGAGCTCGCGCGCGGTCTTCGTGTAGTTCTCCATGGACCGGCCGATGATCGCCGTGCGGCGGCCCCAGGCGTTGGCGATGTCGACGATCTGCTTGATGCGGGAGATGTTCGACGCGAACGTCGTCGTGATCACCCGCCCCTGTGCCCGGGACATGATGCCGTCGAAGATCTCGCCGACGTGCTGTTCGGACGGGGTGTAGCCCGGGACCTCGGCGCGCGTGGAGTCGGACAGCAGGAGGAGCACGCCTTTGGCCGCGATGGCGGCGAGGCGCGCGAAGTCCGTTTGTCGGCCGTCCACCGGCGTGTGGTCGAACTTCCAGTCGCCCGAGTGCACGATCGTGCCCTGGGCCGTGTCGATGGTGACCCCAACAGCGTCCGGGATGCTGTGGCACACGTAGTAGGAGTCGCATCGGAAGGCGCCGATGCTGAACGGCGTTCCGGGCTCGATCTCGCGGAACTGGGTGCGCTCCGCCAGCTTGTGCTCGCGCAGCTTCGTCTTGATGAGGCCGAGCGACAGCTTCGTCCCGTGGATCGGCACGTTCGGGAAATCGCGCAGTACGTACGGGAGCGCGCCGATGTGATCTTCGTGGGCGTGCGTGATGAGGATGCCCTTGAGCTTGTCCTTCCGCTCGCGGAGATACCGGATGTCCGGGATGACGACGTCGATGCCGGGCATCTGCTCGTCCGGGAACATCAGGCCCGCGTCGATGAGCACGATGTCGTCGCCCTGCTCGACGACCATCATGTTCTTGCCGATCTCTCCGACGCCGCCGAGTGGGATGACCCGGACCGTGCTAGCCAAGGAGGGTCATCTGCTCGACGGGCTTCTGCTCGGGTGCGGGTGCCGTTGGCGCGGCAGGGCGGGGCGTGGTCTCGAGGAACGCGGCGAGGGCGTTGAAGTCGTTCGTCAGATCGGCGCGGAGCGAGGGCTGATGGAGCGCGGCTGCGGGATGGAAGACCGGAAAGATCGTGATGCCGTCCTTCTTTCGTGCGCGTCCGTGGACGCGCGAAATGGATTCGCCGGGAAAGAACTTGTACATGGCGTGGCGGCCCAGCGTCACGACGACCTTGGGCCGGAGGACCGCGAGGTGCCGTTCGAACCAGACGTGGCACGCGGCGACCTCCTCCGGGAGCGGATCCCGGTTCTCGGGCGGCCGGTGGCGGACGACGTTGGTGATGAAGACCTTGCTGCGATCGAGCCCGATGCCCGCGAGCAGCTGGTCGAGGAGCTGTCCCGCGGCACCGACGAACGGCCGGCCCTGGACGTCCTCGTTGTATCCCGGTGCCTCGCCCAGGAAGAGGATCCCGGACTCCGCGCTGCCCTCGCCGGGGACGGCTTGCTTGGCGCTCCGGTGGAGCGGGCACGCGGTGCAGGCTCGGATCTCATTGGCCAGCGCCGCCAGCGTGTCGTCCACCGGGTTGATTATCGGGTCGCCGGGGCTTTTCGGGCGAGATACACGACATCCGTGTAGGGACGGCCGGGCATGTCGATTACATCCACGAGGAAGCCGGCCCGTTCGAACATCGCGACCGCCGCGTCCCGGGCGAGGAAATGGAAGCGCCGCGCGCCGCCCCGGGTGACGCCGATGGCGGTCATCACGAGCTCCTGGGCGTACGTGAGCGCGTAGCGGGGGCTCGCGGCGCGCTCCTGGGCCTTCACGACCAGGGGTGCGTTCTCGACGAGTGCATCGGCGGCCTTCCGCAGCACGGCCTCCTGGTCGGACGGCGGTAGCAGGTAGAGCACGTCGATGATCGTGACCGCGTCGCACTTGGGTACCGGCTCATGGACGATGTCGCCGACCTCGAACCGGAGCGATTCGCGGTCCCCGATCGTGCTCCGGGCCACGTCGATCTTGCGCTCGTCCAGGTCGATGCCCAGGACCCGGCGGTTCGGCGCGGCCTCGGTGAGGAGGTTCGCGAACAACCCGTGCCCGCAGCCCAGGTCGACGATGAAGCCGTGACGGGGCACGTACCGGTCCACGAACGCGAGATCGGACAGGAAGGCCCGGCCATGCACGAGCGTCCGCGCGACCATCGGCGCGGTGCGATAGCGGTGGACCGCGCGCTCCAGCGCGGCGGTCGTCGTGCCGCCCGGCACTACGTGACCCGCCAGCGGACGATGTCGCCGAGCGCGCTCCGTAACAGCGGGTCCGTGAGGATCGCCAGGTCGTCGAACCGGCGGAGCGTGAGGGCGTCGCCCGTCGCCCGGAGTGCGTCGTCGGGCCGGCCAGGGTGCCCGACGATCTCGCCGACCCCGGGGTACGCCGCGTACAGCGCAACCGTCGCGGGCTCCGGGCGCTTCGGCAGGGCGGTCAGATCGATGAACCAGTCGTTGCCCGGCACTCCGCGCTGCACGAACGCGGCGGCCATCGACGCGACGCCAAGCAGCTGAGCCTTCGCCGGCGCCGCGACCCGCGGTGGCCGGGCCCGGCGCAGGTAGCGCACGCCCTCCTGCCGCGCCACGTGCGCGACGACCCGGCTCGCGCCAGGCAGGAGATGGGTGTGGCGGTGGGAGTCCCACGCGCGCGGCTCGATTCCCCATTGGCGGGCCAGGGCAGCCTGCGCACGGATCTCGGTCGCGAGCTCGCCGAGCCGGATACGGCCGCTCAGCAGCCGGGCGGTGAATTGCGGGAGCCGGTGGAATCGTCCGTCCGTGTCGATGAGCGACGACACGCGGGACGGGTCGCTTACCGGCCGCCCGCCGACCAGATCCAGATGCAGGCCGACCTCGAGGCGGCGGTGCGCCCGCGCCAGCTCGGCGGCCTCCGCCGACGATGGGAACGTGACGAGCAGCGACGCCGACCGGACCACGCCGTCGCGATGCGCCTCGAGGATGCCCTCGGTCACGCCCGGGGAGAGACCGAGGTCATCGGCCCCGACGATCACTCCGCTCACGCGTCTCCATACCGGCCGCGCATCCCGTTCCACCGGATGAGGACGAGGTCCCGCAGCATCAGCGGTGTGTCGCGGAGGAAGGAGACGCTCGTGTGTGCGCGCTGGTGGATCTCGACCGGCGTCTCGGCCACCCGGTAGCCGCGGCGCCGCGCGATGTGCAGGACCTCCGCGTCGAACGCGAATCCATTGAGGGTCGAGCGCCCGAAGAGGTCCTTCGCCGCCTCGGCGGTGTACATCTTGCCGCCGCACTGCGTGTCGTTCACGTCGATCGGCACGATCGTGTGCACGGCGGTGCGGTAGACGAACCCCATGAGCACACGCCACCACGGCCGATCCACGACTGAGCCCGGAACGTAGCGCGACGCCACGACGACATCCGCGCCGTCGGCGAGCGCCTGCATGAACGCGTCGATCGTCTCCACCGGGATCGTGAGATCTGCGTCCAGGAAGACGATCGGATCGCCCGATGCTGCCGCGACGCCGGCCCGGACGGCGCTCCCCTTCCCCCCGTGTGCGAGCTCGAGGTACCGATAGCGGAGCTGCGCGCGAGGCAGCTCCTCGACGGTCGCGGCGTAGACCGCGGCCGTGCCGTCGGTCGAGCCGTCGTCAGCGACGATGATCTCGGCGGCGAGGCCGCGGGCCCGGAAGAACTCCGCGCAACGAGCGAGGCTCGCCGGCAGCCGGCGAGCCTCGTTGAATGCGGGAAGGATCAGCGAAAGGATCGACGGTCTCCGCTAGCGCGGCGGCCCGCTCCGGCGGAACCCGCCTCCGCCCCCCGGACGGAAGCCTCCACGGTCTCCGTCTCCCGGGCCACGCTCGGCGAACCGGGCGCGCTGCTCGCGCGACCGGCGGTCGAACTCGGCGGGGTCCTCGTTGACCGCGCGGATCGAGAGGTTCACGCGGCCCTGCCGGTCAACCTCGGCGACCTTGACCTTCACGTGCTCGCCGATCTTCACGGCGTCCTCGATGTTGTTGACGCGCTCGTTCGAGATCTCCGAGACCCGGACCAGGCCCTCCTTGCCCGGGAGGTACTCGACGAATGCCCCGATGGACATGATCCGCGTGATCTTGCCCTCGTAGACCTCGCCGACCTCGGGCTCCTTGGTGAGCCCTTCGATCATCGCGCGGGCCTTCTCGCGGCCCTCCGGCTTCGCGCCGGTGATGCGGATCGTGCCGTCGTCCTCGACCTCGATGTTCGTGCCGGACTCGGACTGGATGGCGCGGATCATCTTGCCACCGGGCCCGATGATGTCGCGGATCTTGTCCGGGTTGATCTTCACGGTGTCGATGCGCGGTGCGTACTTGTTGAGATCGGCGCGCGGCTTGTCGATGACCTGGCGCATCTCGCCGAGGATGAAGAGCCGCGCCTCGCGGGCCTGGGCCAGGGCCTCGCGCATGATGTCGAGGGTGATGCCCTTGACCTTGATGTCCATCTGCAGCGCAGTGATGCCGCTGTCGGAGCCGCAGACCTTGAAGTCCATGTCGCCGTAATGGTCCTCGAGGCCCTGGATGTCGGTGAGCACGGTGTGCTTCCCGTCCTGGAGGACGAGGCCCATCGCGATGCCGCCGATCATCGTCTTGATCGGCACGCCGGCATCCATGAGGGACAGGGTCGAGCCGCAGGTGGAGGCCATCGACGACGAGCCGTTCGACTCGAGCGTCTCGCTCACCACGCGGATCGTGTACGGGAACTCCTCTTTCGTCGGTACGACCGGGAGGAGCGCGCGCTCGCCGAGCGCGCCGTGGCCGATCTCGCGGCGACCGGCGCCACGCATCATGCGCACCTCACCGACCGAGTACGGCGGGAAGTTGTAGTGGTGCATGTAGCGCTTGCTGTCCACCGGAGAGAGCGTGTCGATGATCTGCTCGTCCCCTGACGGGCCGAGGGTCACGACGGACATGACCTGCGTCTGGCCGCGGCGGAATACCGCCGAGCCGTGCGCGCGCGGCAGGACCCCGACCTCGATCTCGAGCTCGCGGATGTCCTTCGTGCCGCGGCCATCCGGACGGAGCTTCTCTTCGACCACGGCGGTGCGGAACTCGTGCTCGAGCACGGCGTCCCACTCGGCGGTGACCTCGTCGGCGGTCGTCTTGCCTTCGGCGGTGACGAACTGCTTCAGGGCCTCGTCCTTCACGGCATCGAGGCCGGCCTCGCGCTGGGCCTTGTCGGCGTTGCGGAGCTTCGCGCGAAGACGCTGGGCGAAGAACTCACGGATCGGTGCAAGGCGAGCCTCGTCACGGGCCGGCGGCGCCCATTCGAGCTTCGGCTTGCCGGCGGCCCGGCGGAGCTCCTCCTGGGCCTCGCAGAGCTTCGCGATGCCCTGCTGCGCGAGGCCGAGGGCCTCGACGAGCTTCTCCTCGGTGATCTGCTGCGCGCCGGCCTCGACCATCATGATCGAGTCCTTCGTGCCCGCGACGACGAGGTCGAGCTCGCTCTCGAGCATCTCCGTGATGGTGGGGTTCAGGGTGAGCGTGCCCCCGACCGTGCCGACGCGCACGCATCCGATCGGACCCTCGAATGGGGCGTTCGAGATGTGGAGCGCCGCCGAAGCGGCGTTGACGGCCAGGACGTCGTAGTCGTTCTCCTGGTCGCTGGACCAGGCCGACACGATGATCTGCACGTCGTTCTTGAAGCCCTTCGGCCAGAGCGGGCGGATCGGACGGTCGGTGAGGCGCGCGGTGAGGATGCCCTCTTCGGAGGGACGGCCCTCGCGGCGCGGGAACGAGCCGGGGATCTTGCCCGCGGCGTAGAGGCGCTCTTCGAAGTCGACGGTGAGCGGGAACCAATCGATCCCCGGGCGGGTCGTCTTCGCGACGGTCGCTGCGCCGAACACGATCGTGTCGCCGTAGCGCACGGTGACCGCGCCGCCGGCCTGGCGCGCGTACTTGCCGGTCTCGAAGGTCAGGGGCTTCTCGTTGATGGTCGCCTGTGAACGTGTGACTGCCACTTATGTATCTACTCGGATGCCGTGATCAAGGACCTCTCCGTGATGGTGGTCCCTAGTTGCTCGCGCTCACCGACGCAGACCGAGACGCCCAATGATCTCCTGATAGCGCTCGGGACTCTTGCGGTGAAGGTACGCGAGCAGCCGCCTGCGCTGTCCGACCATCATGAGCAATCCACGCCGACTGTGATTGTCGTGCGCGGCTGTGCGGAGATGGTCGGTCAGATGTTTGATCCGCTCGGTGAGGAGCGCGATCTGGACCTCCGGCGAGCCGGTGTCCTTCTCGTGCTGGCGGTTCGCCTTGATGACCTCACCCTTCTGAGGAGCGGCGTCTGCGAGCGGCACCCGTTGTCCTTTCCTAGATCTCTTAGATCTTTGTTTTCGTCACGAAGTCTATCGGAACGGGGCGCCGCTGTCCCGAAAGCGGACATAATCGCGCTCATGGAGAGGGGCACCGGACCATTGGCCGGTCTCCGGGTCATCGAGCTCGGGATGATGATCGCCGGACCGTTCGCGTCCCGGATCCTCGCCGACCTCGGCGCGGACGTCATCAAGGTCGAATCCCCCACCGGCGGTGACCCGCTTCGCGAGTGGAATCATCTCCACGGCGGTGCCTCGCTCTGGTGGCGGGTCCAGTCACGGAACAAGCGGCTGGTCACCGCCGATCTCCGCCGGCCGGAGGGTCAGGCGCTCGTCCGGGGACTCATCGAGCGCAGCGATGTGCTCATCGAGAATTTCCGTCCCGGCACGCTCGAGCGGTGGGGCCTCGATCCAGAGGCTCTCCGCACGGCCCGGCCCGAGCTCATCGTGGTCCGTATCTCGGGCTTCGGCCAGACCGGCCCGTACCGGGCCCGGACGGGCCTGGGGAACGTCGCCGAGGCGATGGGTGGTATCCGCTACCTGACCGGCGAGCCGGGCGGACCGACCTCGCGCACCGGCATCGCGCTCGCCGACGAGGTCGCCGCTCTGTTCGCGGTCATCGGCGCGCTGGCCGCGCTCGTGCGCAGGGGCCGCGAGGGGCGGGGCGACATCGTCGACATCGCGCTCTACGAAGCGGTCTTCGCGCTCATGGAGGCCGCGGTGACCGAGTTCAGCTATTCCGGCGACGTGCGCCAGCCCGCGGGCGGCGCGTACCCCGGAGCCGCTCCGAGCAACACCTACCGGACGGCGGACGGCAAGCACATCGTCATCGGCGGCAACAGCGACGCGCTGTTCCCCCGCCTCATGCGCCTCATCGGCCGCGACGACCTCGCCCAGACCGACCGTTACCGCACGAATCCTGGGCGCGCCGAAGATGCCCTGATCCTCGACCGCGCGATCACCGACTGGACGTCGGCCCGCACGCTCAGCGAATGTCTTGCCGCGCTCGAGGACGCGGCCGTGCCCGCGGGGCCGATCTACTCGGTCGCCGACATCGCCGCCGATCCGCAATATGCCGCGCGCGGCATGCTCCTCGAGCGAACGCTGGAGGACGGCACCTCGATCGTCATCCCCGGTATCGTCCCCCGGATGGCCGAGGCGCCGGGCAGCATCGATCGCCTCGGCCAGGTGCCGCTCGGCGCGGACAACGACACCGTCTATGGCGAGCTTCTCGGGATCGACGCGGCCGCGCGTGCGCGCCTGCGTACCGAGCGGATCATCTGATGGGCCTCCCAGCCGCGGTCACGCTCATCGACGTCGGATTGCGCGACGGATTGCAGAACGAAGGGGTCGATGTCCCGACCGAGGGCAAGCTGCGGCTCGCACAGGCGCTGGTCGACGCCGGCGTGCGCGAGCTGGAGGTCACCAGCTTCGTGCGGCCAGACCTGGTGCCGCGGATGGCCGACGCGGAGGCCGTGATCGCGGGGCTCCCGAAGCGCGACGACGTCACGTACGTCGCGCTCGTCGCGAATGAGCGGGGCTACGAGCGCGCCGCCCGCGCGGGCGTCAAGCACGTCATCTTCGTGCTTGCGGCGACGGATGCGTTCAACGAGCGGAATGTTCGCCGGCCGGTGGCGCGATCCATCGACGATCTGGCCGGTTTGTGCCGTCGGGGGGAGCAAGACGGTGTGTCGGTCCGCGCCGCGATCGCGGTCTCGTTCGGCTGTCCGTTCAGCGGCCCGGTCGCCCCGGAGTCGGTGCTCGACGTGGCGGAGCGCTGCGTCGCCGCGGGAGCGCGCGATCTTGACATCGCCGACACGATCGGGGTCGCGGATCCCCGGCAGGTCAGCGAGCTCTTCACCCTCCTCCGCGAGCGTCTCGGGCCTGATGTCCGCTTCACGGCGCACTTCCACGACACCCGGGGCATGGCCGTGGTGGACGTGTGGGCGGCGCTCGGCGTCGGCATCGACCGGTTCGACGCGTCGATCGCCGGCCTCGGTGGCTGCCCGTTCGCGCCAGGTGCGACCGGCAACGTCGCCACGGAGGACGTCGCGCACCTGCTCGCGCGGGTCGGTGTGCGGACCGGCCTGGACCACGATGGCCTGTTCCGCGCGGCCGACGTCGCCGAGGTGCTCGTCGGAAGGCCGTCTGCCGGCCGGGTCAAGAAGGCGGAACGGGCGGCGGCGGCACTCGCGTGACCCACGCGATCGAGCTGACCGGCGTCTCGAAGATCTACCGCCCGCCGCGAAAGAAGCCGTATCTCGCGATCACGGACGTCGACCTCGTGATCCCGGCGGGCCGTTTCGTCGCCGTCGTCGGTCCATCCGGATGCGGGAAGTCCACGCTCCTGTCGCTCGTCTCGGGCTTGCTGCCGGCGACCAGCGGCACTGTCACGCTGAATGGCTCGCCGGTGACCGACGTGCGCACCGACGTCGGGTTCATCTTCCAACGCGACGCGCTGCTTCCGTGGAAGACGGTCCGCGAGAACGTGCGGCTGCCGCTCGAGTTCCGCGGGGTGCCGGCTCGGGACGCGACGCGCCCCGTGGACGAATGGGTCGCCCGGGTCGGCCTCGCCAATTTTGGCGACAACTACCCGCACGAGCTGTCGGGTGGGATGCGCAAGCGCGCGCAGTTGGCTCAGGTGATGGTCGGCGATCCGTCCGTCCTCCTGATGGATGAGCCATTCAGCGCGCTCGACGTGCAGACGCGCAACCTCATGGAAAACCAGCTCATGAACGCGTGGGGCGCCGCCGGCAAGACGGTCCTGTTCATCACGCACGACCTCGAGGAGGCGATCGCGCTGTCCGACGAGATCGTCGTCATGACCGCCGGGCCCGGTCGCATCAAGGCGCGCTACACCGTGGACCTGCCACGGCCGCGGAACGTGACCGAGATCCGGTTCCATCCGGAGTTCGTGTCCCTCTACGAGCGCGCCTGGGCCGATCTTCGCGACGAGGTCACCCGCTCCTACGAGCGGAGCCTCGAGGCGTCGTGACGGTCGCCACCACCGCGGTGCCACTGACCCGCCGGACGTCGTTCATTCGCACCCTGCAGGTCCTGGTCATCGCCGGATTCATCGGCGCCTGGGAGGGATTCAGCCAGCTCGGGGTCCTGGACAAGTTCTTCTACTCGCGGCCGTCGCTCATCGTGCCGCGGATCGGGGGCTGGCTCGGCGAGGGCCTCACGCCCACGTCCATCTATCGCGACATCGAGGTGACGCTCATCGAGACCGTGCTGGGCTTCGTGATCGGCACGCTCCTCGGGGTCACGATCGGCTACGCCTTCGCGCGGAATCGGCTGCTCGGCCAGGCCTTCGACCCGCTGCTGTCGATGTTCAATGCCATTCCCCGCCTCGTGCTGGCGCCGGTCTTCATCCTGGCGTTCGGTATCGACCTCGCGAGCAAGGTCGCTCTCGGGGTGACGCTCGTCTTCTTCATCGTGTTCTTCGCCACCTTCACCGCCGTTCGCGACGTCGACCAGACGCTCGTCGACAACGTCCGCGTGCTTGGTGCCCGACGGCGCGACGTAACGTTCCAGGTCCTCCTGCCCGCGGCCTTCAGCGCCATCGTGGCGAGCCTCCGGACGAGCGCCGGCTTCGCCTTTGCGGGAGCGGTGGTCGCCGAGTACATCGGCTCGAGCGTCGGCGTCGGCCGGCGGATCGCCAATTCCGAGGCCTTTTTCGACTCGACCGGGGTCTTCGGCGGTATCGTCGTCATCGCCGCTCTCGCATTGGTGCTCGATGCGGGCCTCCAGGTGGTGGAGGGCTGGTTCTCGCGGTGGAAGCCGCGACGCGAACGGTGACGGTGATAGAGGAGGATCCAATGCGACGCACGCGTGTGACCCTCGCGATCTCGGCGGCGTTCCTGCTGCTCATCGCGGCCTGCGGTGGGTCGGGCAGCGGTACCCCGGCGGCGACCTCCGCGGCCCCGAAGGCCTCGGCGACCCAGGCGCAGGCAACGAAGCCCGCGCGGGCGACGGTGAAGGTGTCCATCGGCTCGGCCGCGTCGCTCATCTACCTGCCGTGGGACCTCGCGAAGGCGCTCAACTATTTCGAGGACGAGAACCTCGACGTGCAGCTGAACTACGCGGCAGCCGGCACGGAGGCCGCGACAGCGCTGCTCTCGGGCTCGGTCGACTTCACCGGGAACTCGCTCGATCACTCGATCAAGGCGCAGATCGCCGGCAAGCCGACGAAGATGGTCGTCTCGTTCGCGAAGCTGCCCGGCACCGCGCTCATCGTCCGCAGCGACCTCAAGGACACGATCAAGAGCGCGAAGGACCTGAAGGGCCAGACCGTCGGTGCGACCTCCGTCGGATCCGGCACGCACCTGCTCCTGACCTACATCATGAATCAGGCCGGCCTCGTCCAGGACAGGGACTACACCTTCAAGCCCTGCGGTTCCGGCACGATGGCCGCGACGCTCGACTCGAAGGGAGCGGCGGCCTGCATGAACTCCGATCCGTTCATCACCTCTTACGTCAATGCCGGCAAGGGCTTCGTGCTCCCCGGAGGTGATCTGCGCACCCAGAAGGACACCACTGCGCTGTTCGGCGGCGACTACCAGTTCACCGGTGCGGTGACGACGCAGGACTTCATCACGAAGAACCCGGACGTCGTTCAGCGCGTGGTGAATGCGCTCGTGAAGGCTGACCGGTACATCGCGGCGAACGCCGCGAAGGACACCGCCGCCAAGCTGCCCGACGCGGTGACCGGCGCGGACCGTGATCTCTACATCAAGGCGCTCGACATCGCGAAGGGCTACTACTCGCTGGACGGCGTCATCGACCAGAAGGGCGTGGACAACGTCCTCAAGCTGAACATCGAGGACTGCAAGAACAACCCGACCCTGTGTCCCAACCTCAAGCCGACGGACCAGGTGGACAGCAAGGCGCTCTATGACAACTCCTTCGCCCAGAAGGTCCCCAAGTAGCTAAGGTCATCCGGCTCGCCGTCATCCCCGGTGACGGGGTCGGCAAGGAAGTGATCCCGGTGGGCCTCGACGCGCTGCGGCGCGTCGGGGCCTTTACCGGAAGCTTCGAGATCCGGGCCACCGAGCTCGATTGGTCCTGCGAGCGGTATCTGGTCAGCGGCCATTGCATGCCGGCGGACTGGCTTGCGATCCTCTCGAGGCGCCGCTCGCGCCGTCAGTTCAGCCCCTGGCCTCCGACCGGGCGTAGCTCGAGCGATTCGCCCATGCCCGCGATGAGTGGGCGGGCCTTCGCGATGGTGGCGCGAACGCGGTCGAGCTGCAGCGACGCGTCATGGGCGGCCTTGTCGTCCCACACCTCGAACACCGCGATCGCATCGGGTTCAGCCGGCACCTCGCTCACGACGTAGAGCCGGCAGCCGGGCATCGGCTGGCCGCCCGAGGACTCGCGCAACAGCGCGAGCAGTGCGTCGCGCGCGCCCGGCTTCGCGACCAGCTTCCCCTGCAGGCCGTACATCAGCGCAGCGCCAATCGCGTCTGTTCGACGTCCTTCGCGATCTGCGCCGACAGCTCCTCGGCGCTGTCGAACCGGATCTCGTCACGCAGACGCTCGACGAATGCGATCGTCGCTTCCTGTCCGTAGACCTCGTCGTTGAAATCGAGGATGAACGCCTCGAGCTTGCGCGGACCGGCGCCGAAGGTCGGCCGCACGCCGAGGCTCGCCGCGGCGCGATACCGCGCCTCGCCGAGCATCACCCAGGTCGCGTAGATGCCGTCGTGCGGAAGGAGCTTGTCCGGCGGCGTCGCGATGTTGATGGTCGGGAAGCCGAGGACCCGCCCGCGCTGCTCCCCCTTCACGATCGTGCCCGTTGCCGCGTACGGGCGGCCGAGCAGGGCTTGCGCGGTCTCCAGGTCTCCCTGCCGGAGCGCCTGGCGGATGCGCGTGGAGCTGACGACCGCGCCACCCAGCGAGATCGGCTCGACGACCGTCACCGCGAAGCCGTACGTCTCGCCGAGGGTGCGCAGCGCTGGGACGGCGCCCTCGCGCCCGTGTCCGAATTGAAAGTCGGGTCCGACGACCACGCGCTGCACGTCGCCGGCGCTCGCGACGCGCTTGACGAACGCTTCGGCGGACTGCTGCGAGAAAGCCTTGTCGAAGCGGAACACGATGACCGCCTCGGCACCGGCCTGTGCGAGCAACGCGGCCCGCTCGGGCGCATCGGCAAGCGTCGACTGCGGCGGATCCTGCGCCAGGACCTGTGCCGGCAACGGATCGAAGGTCGCCGCGACCGGGGTGGCGCCGGCGGCCCGGGCGCCCCCGACCAGCCCTCGGATGAGCGCCTGATGGCCGAGGTGGACCCCGTCGAAGACGCCGACCGCGAGGTGGAGCGGGCCCTTCGGCCACCCGGTGAAGTCGTGAAGGACTATTCGAGGCTCCGGGCTTCGATCGCGGCCGCGCCGATCGGCGCTGCGGCGTGCGCGCCGCCCCGTTCGGTGACTGCCGCGCGCCGGCGCCGCACCGGCCGGGGCGGTCGCGATTCCCTGATGAGCAGCGGGATGGCCGATGCGACGGCCAGGATGTAGCCGAGGTAGTTGCCCTGGAAGTAGCGCCCGAAGAACAGGAACGCGAGGAGCGTCAGCGCGTAGCCACCCAACATTCGCGCGATCGTGGGCGCGCGCCAGAGCTGCCACAGCGCCCAGAGGGCGATCGGGGTCGCGACCGCGATCTCGATGGCCGCGAACGGGAAGTCGGCCTGGCGGTACTGGATGACCCCGAGCCACAGGAGCAGCGCCGAGAAGCCCATCCCGGAGATCGGATACGTCCACGCGGCGCCGCCGGCGTTGTAGCGGACCACATCGTCGTAGAAGGCGTTCCAGTCGTTGATCAGGAATGGCCCGAACGTGACCGCGAGGAACACCGCCGCGGGTAGCGCCGGAGCGAGCGCACGCGCTGCCTCACCGAGTGTCTTCGGTCTCCGAGTCGCGATCAGGTACACCGCGAGGAACGGCAGGAGGAAGAGCGCGTGGAGCTTCGCCGCCGCGGCGGCGGCGATGGCGAGCGAGGCCCACACGCGCCGGTCGCGCTGCAGCAGCGTGACGCCCGCGAACAGGAGGAAGAGCACGAAGAAGTCGTTGCGGCCTTCGATGACGAACGGGAACAGCTGCGGGTTCAATCCGACGAGCGCGACGAGGGCGATGCGGTGCTCGGTGCGCTTCACAAGCAGCGGCAGCATCGCCATCGTCCCGACGAACGCGGGCAGGTACAGGTACCGCTGGTCCCAGAAGATCCCGAGGTGGTCGAACGCCCACACGAACGGCACCGTGATGAGGAACAGGATCGGGAAGTACGTGAGGTGGTAGAGCGCCGGGTTGTTGACCATCGGCCAGTAGTAGAGCGGCGTGTCGAGGTAGTCCGTCGCGTAGGGGTTGTGCCCCGCGAGCAGCTTCCGCGCGGCCTCCTCGACCATCAGGGCGCCGTCGTGGACGTACGTGTACGGCTTCCCGGTCTCGCGCAGGACGATCGACGCGATGGTCGGCACGATGACGAAGACCATCAGGATGAGCCCGACGTGGAGCCAGCGATGGCGCGGCGTGAAGGACGCGCCCTGCCTGCGATCGCGGAACGGGTACGCGAACGCGACGATGCCGGCCACCGCGAGGAACACCGGGCCGGCGATGCCGGGGAACAGCCGCCAGATGGTCTGGTCGTTCGTCGCCGCAACGGTCGTGTGGTTCGAGAACAGGAGCAGCCAGTTGGCGACGGCGATAGCGCCAACGACCTTCGCGTCGAACGACAGCATCCGCCGGGCCTCGAGGAGCCAGCGGGCCGCGCGTTCCGCGCCGCGAATGATCATGTCTCTAGCCCCCAACCGGCCAAGAGCTCTGCGGCCGGTGCCGCGCGGAACCGCTCCGCCAACGGGAGGATACGGTCGTCGGCATCGCGTAGCTGGAGCGCATCCGGCGTGCCGCGCAGGGCCTCGACCGTGACCGCGTCACCCACGGTGAGCGCGCCGACGGCCAGGCGGCGGAGCCCGCCCAGGTGCGCCGCCGATCCGGTGGCGCGGCCGATGTCGCGGGCCAGCGAACGGATGTACGTGCCGGTCGAGCAGACGACGACAAGGCGCAGCGCCGAGCCATCCCAGCTCGCGATATCGAGCCGTGCGACCGTCACGGTGCGCGCGGACAGCTCGACCGTCTCGCCGGCCCGCGCCCGCGAGTACGCGCGGCGGCCGTCGACCTTGACGGCGGCGAAGGCCGGGGGTACCTGGGCCAGCTCACCTCGGAACGGCGCGAGCGCAGCGTCGAGCGCCTCGACCGACAGCGCGGGGACCGCCGCTTCGCGCGTCGCCGCTCCTTCGCGATCATCGGTCGTCGTCTCGCTGCCGAAGGTCAGGAGCGCCGCGTACACCTTCGACGCCGTGTGCAGCTGGTCCGCGAACTTTGTCGCCGTCCCGACGAGCAGCGGCAGCACCCCGGTGGCTAGTGGATCGAGGGTCCCGCCATGGCCCACGCGTTTCGCCTTGAGCGAGCGGCGGGCCACCGCCACCACATCGAAGGACGTCCAGCCCAGTGGCTTGTCGATCGGCAGGACCCCATTGGGGGTCGCGATCATGCGGGCTGTCGCGCCCGCTCGAGCGCCCTGCGCGCGGCGTCCAGGACGCGCGAACGGATCGCGGCGTGATCGTCCCCCGGGATGAGCGCGCCCGCGGCGCGGACGTGCCCGCCGCCGCCGAAGGCGGCCATGAGCGCGGCTGCGTCCACCGACGGCGCGGATGCGCTCGTGCGGCACGAGACCTTCACCGGTCCCGACGTGCCGCTGAAGAGGAGCGCGAGGCGCATCCCGTTGCTGCGGGCGATCTGCTCGACGAGGCCGGAGAGGTCCTCCTCGAGGGCGCCCGCCTGTACCTGGTCATCCTTCTCGATCCACGTCCACACGAGCAGCCCGTCGTACTCGCGAACGAGGCGCGAGAACGCGAAGCCCCACAGCTTCAGCGCTTCGAAGCGCTTGTTGCGGAAGACGTTGTAGGTGATCGACTGCAGGTCGGCACCGGCGTCGCGGAGCATCGCGGCGCGCTCGAGCGCCCGCTTGTCGGTGTTCGGGAACTGGAACGACCCGGTGTCGGTCATGATCGCGATGAGCGCCGCGGTCGCCATGTCCGGCGTCCATCCCGTGCCCAGCGCATCGACGACCCGTCCGACCATCTCGCCCGTCGCCGCGCTCGTCACGTCGACGAAGTTCGCGTCGCCGAACGCCGTGTTGGTCGCGTGGTGGTCGATGTCCGCGATCTTCGGTCCGGCGGGGAGCGCGAACTTCGCGCGCTCGGGCTCGCCGAAGTCGAGGCACACGATGAGGTCGACATCGGCCGGCGGTGGCGACTGGGTGAACCGGTCCGCGGATGCGAGGAACCGGATGGCCTCCGGGACCGGGTCGGCGCAATGCCACGACACCAGCTTCCCCAGTCGCTCGAGGGCCAGCCCGAGGGCTAACGACGATCCGATCGTGTCCGGGTCGGGATCGCGGTGCGAGACGAGGGCGATGCGGTCCGCGGCGCGGAGCGCGTCGACGACCGCGTTCATCGGTCTGGCTCCGTCAGGCTGGCTTCGCGGAGCAGCTTCGAGATCCGCGCCGCGCGCGCGGCGGAGGTGTCGGAGACGAACTCGATCTCCGGGACGAACCGCAGGTCCGTGCGGTCCCCCACCTCGCGGCGGATGTATGAACGAGCCTCGTTCAACGCCTGCATCGTGCTCGTGACGGCGTCGTCATCCCCGAGCACGCTCACGAAGACCCGCGCGGTCTTGAGGTCCCGGGTCGTCTCGACGCTCGTCACCGTCGGAAAGGAGATCCGCGGGTCGCGCAGCTCCTCGCTGATCAGGGTCGCGAGCTCACGCTGCAGCAAGACGTTGACGCGATCCGCGCGCCGGTACGCCATGTCAGCGTGGCTTTGCTTGGACGACGAAGGCCTCGATGACGTCGCCGACCTGCACGTCGTTGTGCCCCTCGAGGACGATGCCGCACTCCAGACCGACGGTGACCTCACGGACGTCGTCCTTCACGCGGCGCAGGGTCGCGATGGTGCCTTCCCACGCCGGCTCCTGGCCGCGCAGCAGCCGGGCCTGGGCGCCGCGCCGGATGACACCGTCCGAGACCATACATCCGGCGATCGTCGTCTTGTTCGCGGTGAAGATCTGACGCACCTCGGCGTGTCCGAGGACGCTCTCGACCATCTCCGGCTCGAGCATCCCGGTGAGGGCCTTCTGCATGTCATCCAGCAGCTCGTAGATGACCTTGTACTGGCGGACGTCGACCTGGGTCTGGTCCGCGGCGCGCTTCGCCGGCACGTCGATCTTGTTGTTGAAGCCGATGACCACCGCGCCGGACGCGGCGGCCAGCGTGACGTCGGATTCGCTGATGTCGCCGACCGCGTCGTGGATCACGACGAGCGCGACCTCGTCCTGGGGCAGCTTCGCGAGGGCGCCCTTGATCGCCTCGAGCGAGCCCTGCACGTCGGCCTTGAGGACGAGCTTGAGCTCCTTGGCCTTGCCTTCCTTGACCTGCTCGAACATCTCGTCGAGCGTGGCGGGGCGCTCTCCGCCCGCGGCCGCGGCGCGCTCGCGCGCGTTGCGCTCCGCCAGCGTCTTGCCCGTCTTCTCATCCGCGACGACGCGCAGGACGTCGCCGGCTTCCGGGACGTCCGGGAGGCCGAGGATCAGCACCGGCCGCGACGGCTCGGCGCGGCCGACATTCTTGCCCTTGTCGTCGGTCATAGCCCGCACCTTGCCAAAGGTCTTGCCGGCGACGATGAGGTCGCCGCGCTCGAGCGTCCCGGTCTGCACGAGGACGGTCGCGATCGGTCCGCGGCTCTTGTCCATGTGGGCCTCGATGACGCGTCCGATCGCGGGCCGGTCCGGGTTCGCCTTGAGGTCCGCGACGTCGGCCACGAGGAGCACGATGTCGATGAGGTCCTGGAGGCCCTCCTTCGTCCGGGCCGACACCGGTGCCAGCGGCGTATCGCCGCCGTAGTCCTCCACCGTGACGCCGTGCTCCGCGAGCTGGCCCTTCACGTGGTCCGGGTTCGCGTCGGGCTTGTCGATCTTGTTGAGCGCAACGACCATCGGCACGCCGGCGGCCTTCACGTGCGAGATGGCCTCGATCGTCTGGGGCTGCACGCCGTCATCCGCTGCGACCACGAGGATCGCGACGTCGGCGACCTGCGCGCCGCGGGCGCGCATGGCGGTGAACGCCTCATGACCGGGGGTATCGAGGAACGTGACCTTCCGTCCGGAGTGCTCGATCTGGTACGCGCCGATGTGCTGGGTGATGCCGCCCGCTTCGCGGGCGGTGACGTTCGTCTCGCGGATCGCGTCGAGGAGGCTCGTCTTGCCGTGGTCGACGTGGCCGACGATCGTGACGACCGGCGGGCGCGTGATCATCTTCGTGTCGTCGTCGTCGGTCCAGAGGATCTCCTTGCCCGCAGGCGCCTGCTCCTCGGTCTCCTCGACTGGATCGACGATCTCCTCTTCCGGGACGACCTCGAGCCCGAGCTCGCCCGCGACGAGCGAGGCGGTCTCGAAATCGATGGTCTGGTTGATCGTCGCCATGACGCCCATGTTCACGAGCGCGCGGATGACGTCGACGATGGAAAGGTCGAGGGCCTTCGCGAGCTCGCCCACCTGCAGGGTCTTGGGGAGCGAGACGGGGATGCCGCCCTCGGGGAGGACCGCGACCGCCGCCGGGGCTTCCGCGACCGGCGCCTGGGGCGCGATGTTGCCGCGCGAGGGGCGGCGGCGCGGGCGGGGGCCACGCTGTGGTGGGAACCGCCGCGGTCTTGCCTTCGGCATTACGTCTTCCTGCTTTCTGCTCCGGCAGCGAGCTCGTCCCGCAGCCGCAGCTTTGTCGCCTCGTCGATCGTCAGTGCGAGGGCCCGCCCGAGCGAGCCATCGTCGATGCCGCGCTCCAGGCACGCGTCATCGGGGCAGAGATACGCTCCGCGCCCCGGCGCCTTGCCCCGAAGGTCCACCGAGAGTCTGCCGTCCGCGTCCCGGACGACCCGGATGAGCTCGCGCTTCGCCTTGACCTGACGGCACGCCACGCAGGTCCGCTGCGGGACGGCCCTAGCGACGATCCTTCTTCTTCTTGCCACCGAGGAGCGCGCGGTCCTCGTCCTCGAGCTCGTCTTCGTCGGCGGCCAACGACTCCGCCTCGACCTCGGCGACGAGGTCGTGCCGGATCGTCTCCTGGTCCTCCTCGACGACGGAGGCCGCGGGCTCGGCCTCTACTGCGATCGGCTCGGGCTCCGGCTCGGGCTCGGCTTCCGCGCGGACCTCGGACTCGCTGCGGATGTCGATGCGCCATCCGGTGAGCTTCGCCGCGAGCCGGGCGTTCTGCCCCTCCTTGCCGATGGCCAGTGACAGGTAGCGGTCCGGGACGACGACGTACGCGGTCTTCTCCTCGACCACGATGTCGACGCGAATGACCGGCGAGGGCGAGAGCGCGTTCTTCACGAACTCTTCGGCCTTCTCGTCGTACTGGATGACCTCGACACGCTCGCCGCCGAGCTCGTTACTGATCGCCTGCACGCGCAGGCCGCGCTGGCCAACGCACGCACCGACGGGATCGAGACCGGGCTGGCGCGAGCGGACCGCGATCTTCGTGCGCGAGCCGGCCTCACGGGCGATGCCCGTGATCTCGACCTGCCCGTGATAGATCTCCGGGACCTCGAGCTCGAAGAGCCGCTTCACCAGTCCGCGGTGCGCCCGGCTGACGATGATCTGCGGCCCGTGGATCGAGCGGCGCACCTCGAGGACGAGCACCTTGCGATGCTGGCCGACGAAGTACCGCTCGTGCGGCGCCTGCTCGCTGCGCGGCAGGATCGCCTTGGCCTTCCCGAGCTCGAAGATGGCCGAGCCGGCCTCGAAGCGCTCGATCTGTCCGTTGATAATGTCGCCCTCGCGGTCGGCGTACTCGGCGTACACCTGCTCGCGCTCGGCTTCGCGCAACGACTGCTGGATGACCTGCTTCGCGGTCTGCGCGCCGATGCGGCCGAGCGCGGCGGCGGACTCCTCGAGCGGGATCGTGTCGCCCAGGGCGACGTCGGGCTTCATCCGCCGTGCGGCGTCGATCTGGATCTGGATCTTGGGGTCCTCGACCTTGTCGACGACGGTCTTGAGGAGGAAGACCTTGAACGCGCCGGTCTGCACGTCGACGGTGACGTCGATGTTCTCCTCGGCGCCGTACGCGCGCTTGATCGCACGGGCGATGATGTCGCTGACGACCTCTTTGGAGAGGCCCTTTTCGGCGGAGAGCTGCGCGAGACCGGTCACGAGTTCACGGTTCATGGCACGCTCCCCTTCCTATCTTGCTCGGCCGTTTCGGCGACAAAAAAGGTGGGTCGCCCCACCTTCACGGCTCGAGCGGCAGGCGGGAACGTCCCGCCGGCCAAGGGAAAGTGTACCAAAAGAGGACTAGGGGCCGACCCCGACGTCTTTGGCCGTCTTGGGGCCGGGTCCGGGGTTACGTGAGGTTGTTGCCGATGTTCGAGAACAGGGTCTCCAGCTGGCTGCGAAAGAAGACCATCGCCACGATCACTGCGATCGCGATGACGGCAATGATGAGTGCATATTCGACGAGGCCTTGGCCGTCGTCGCTGCGCCAGAACGCCACGTGGTGCTCCTTCCCGTCAAGGATCGGCCCCGTATCCCGAGCCTTCCTAACTGTTTGCCTGGCTGCGCGCTAGGCCTCCTCCCGTACCGGTACTTTCGGTCACCGGCCCCGTAGGGCGACTGCCAGACGCTCTTCGGTGGTCGCCTTGCCCGCCGGGGGCACACCCTGGAGCGCGCGCTGTGCCTCCGCGAGGGTATAGCCCAGCGCGCGCAATGCCGCTACGGCCTCGTCCGCGTCCGGCACGTCGGTGACGAGCGGCCCGATGGCCATCCCGCCGACCTTCGAGCGCAGATCCACGATGAGCCGCTCTGCCGTTTTCTTCCCGACGCCCGGCGCCTTGGCGAGTGCGGCCGCGTCGCCCGCGGCGATCGCTGCCGCAACATCGGCCGGCCGCGACACCGACAGGATCGCGAGCGCGGCCTTCGGTCCGACGCCCGAGACGCCGATGATGAGCTCGAAGAGCGCGAGCTCTTCGCGGGTGTCGAAGCCGAACAGGAACTGTCCGTCCTCCCGGACGACCTGGTGCGTGTGCAGGAGCACCTCATCGCCCGCGGGGTGGCGCGGCACGAACACCTTGTACCCGACGCCGCCGGCCTCGACGACGATGTGATCCGGACCGCGGGCGAGGACCCGGCCGCGGACCGACCCGATCAACTGGAGGCGAGCGCGACCGCGGCGCCGAACCGCTCGCGCTGCGCGTGCGTGAGCGCGATGGCGACGGCATCGGCGACGTTGTCCTGCGTGATGGGCTCGGCCAGCCCGAGCACGACGGTGAGCATCTGCTGGACCTGCTTCTTGTCGGCGCCACCCGTCCCTGTCACCGAGAGTTTCACTTCCTGGGGCGTGTATTCGGCGACGGCCATGCCGGCCCGGCCGGCGCAGAGGATCGCGACGCCTCGGGCCTCGGCGACCCGCATGGCCGTCCTCGCGTTCTTGTTGAAGTACAGCCGCTCGACTGCGAGCGCCGACGGGGCGTGCCTCGCGATGAGCGCGTCGAGCGCGGCGGCGATCGACACGAGGCGATCGGCCGGCGAGGCCGAGACGAGCACCGGCACGATGCCGCGGTCGAGGACGGTCGCTGGATCGGTCGCGGCGTCGAGCAGCGCGTAGCCCATTCCGGTCGTCCCGGGGTCGATCCCGAGGATGACCCTAGGCGGTCTCGAGGATTTCCTCCGGCACGTCGAAGTTCGCGTGCACCTTCTGGACGTCGTCGAGATCCTCGAGGGCTTCGACGAGGCCGATCACCTTCTTGGCCTGGTCGCCCTCGAGCCGCACGGTGTTCGACGGACGCATCGAGACCTCGGCGTCCACGATCTTCAGCTGCTGCGCCTCGAGGGCCTTCTTCACTGCCTCGAACTTGTTGGGTGCCGTGTACACGGTGACGAGGGTGCCATCGCGTTCGACGTCCTCGGCGCCGGCGTCGATCGCGGCAAGCTCGATCTCGTCCGGATCCTTCCCCGTCGCGTCGACCTCGACGATGCCCTTCTGCTCGAACAACCATTGCACCGAGCCGGACTCGCCGAGCTTGCCGTTGTGCCGGGTGAACGCCGCTCGGACCTCGGCCGCCGTGCGATTGCGGCTGTCGGTGGCCGCCTCGACCATGATGGAGACGCCGCCCGGGCCATAACCCTCGTACACGATGCTCTCGACCTGCGCGCCGTCCGCGCCGCCGGTGGCCCGGTCGATCGCGCGCTGGATGTTGACGAGCGGCACGTTCACCGCGCGCGCGCGGTCCATCGCGAGGCGGAGCCGGAAGTTGCCCTCGGGGTCGCCGCCGCCCTCACGCGCGGCGAGCATGATCTCGCGGGTCATCTTGGTGAAGATCGCGCCGCGTTTGACGTCGTTGGCGCCCTTCTGGCGCTTGATCTGCGACCACTTGGAATGACCCGACATCGGTGTGAATACTATGCGGACAGCCATTCATCGGGGGAGTTCGAAAGCGATGGCTTCATCCGCACCTGAGCAGATCCGCAACGTCGCCATCACCGGTCACGGCGGCTCCGGCAAGACGACGCTCGTCGAGACCCTCCTCCACCTCATCGGCGCGACCACCCGCCTTGGCAAGGTCGACGACGGTACGAGCATCCTCGACACCGACCCTGAGGAGCACAAGCGCCGGATCACCATCAACATGGCCCTCGCCTCGTTCACGCACGACGGCACGAAGATCAATCTGCTCGACACGCCGGGCTTCGCGGACTTCGCCGGTGATCAGCACGCGGCCCTGCGCGTCGTCGACGGCGCGATCGTCGTCGTGGACGGCTCCGCCGGCATCCAGGTCGGCACGCAGTCCGTCTGGGATGAGCTCGAGGCGGCGAAGACACCGCGGTTCATCGTGGTGGCCCGGTTGGACCGGGACAACGCCGACTTCGACGAGATCCTGAAGCAGCTGCGCGAGGCCTACGGCATCGGTGTGGTGCCGCTCCAGGTCCCCGTGGGCGCGCACCAGGATCTGTCCGCGACGATCGACCTCCTCCACGGCCAGCTCCTCAAGGGGCCGAAGGATCCGATCGGCGAGCTCCCGGCGGAAGAGAAAGAGCGCATCGGCGAATACCAGCGGCTGCTCGTCGAGGCGATCGTGGAGACCAACGAGGATCTCATGAACCGGTACCTCGAAGGCAAGGACATGACGTACGAGGAGCTCCGCGACGCGCTGCACGCCGCCGTACGTGCGGGCGAGGTCATCCCGGTCATCGCGTCGTCGGCCACCAAGCGCGTGGGCTTCGGGGGCCTGCTCTCGGCGATCGTGCAGATGCTCCCCTCGCCCGCCGAGCTGGGCGCCGTCGTCGGGACCGACGCGAACGGGAAGGAGATCGCCCGCAAGGTCTCGCCCGACGAGAAGCTCTCCGCGTTCGTGTTCAAGACCCTGGCCGACCCGTTCGTCGGCAAGCTGAGCTACGTGCGCGTGTACAGCGGGACGCTCCATCACAACGCGCAGGTCTTCGACGCGACCAAGAAGGAGACCGAGCGCGTCGGCCAGATCTTCTTCCTGCGCGGCAAGGAGCAGGAGATCACCGAGACGGTCACCGCGGGCGACATCTGCGCGGTGCCGAAGCTCGCCGCCTCGAACACGAACTCCACCCTCACCGACAAGGACGCGCCCATCGTGCTCCCGCCGATCAGCTTCCCCGCTCCCTCGTTCAGCGTCGCGATCGAGCCGTCCAGCAAGGCCGATCTCGACAAGCTTGGGACCGCGCTCCACAAGCTCATCGACGAGGATCCGACGTTGCACGTCCGGCGCGACGACGCGACGCACGAGACGATCCTCTCCGCCGTCGGCGAGTCCGCGATCGAGGTCGCCGTCCACCACTTGAAGGACAAGTTCGGCGTGCAGGTGGACACGCGCACGCCGAAGGTCCCCTACCGCGAGTCCATCCGAGCCAAGGCCTCCGCGCAGGGCCGGTACAAGCGGCAGACCGGCGGGCACGGGCAGTTCGGCGACGTGTGGCTCGAGATCGAGCCGCTGCCGCCGGGAAGCGGCGTCGTGTACGCGACGCGTGTGGTCGGCGGGTCCGTGCCGAAGAACTTCTTCCCCGCTGTGGAGAAGGGCGTGCGGGAGCAGGCCGAGAAGGGCGTCATCGCGGGGTATCCGCTCTCCGACTTCAAAGCGACGCTGTACGACGGCTCGTACCACCAGGTCGACTCGAGCGAGATGTCGTTCAAGATCGCGGGCTCGCTCGCGCTGCAGCACTGCGTGAAGGACGCGCAGCCCTACCTGCTCGAGCCGATCGTCGACCTCGAGGTGCTCGTTCCCGAAGACCAGATGGGCGACGTGCTCTCGGATCTCAACTCGCGGCGTGGGCGCGTGCTCGGCATGGAAGGCGCGGGCGGCGGGCATCAGCGCATCAAGGCCCACGTCCCGATGGCCGAAACGTTCCGCTACGCGACCGACCTGCGCTCGATGACCGGCGGGCGAGGCTCGTTCACGTCGAAGTTCCTCGCGTACGAGCAGTGCCCCGCCCATATCGCGGAGAAGGTCGTCGCGGCGCACGAGACGGCCGAGGAGCCGGCCGCGGCGCACTAGGCCAGGGCGCGCTCCAGCCAGTCGGCGATGAGGCCCATCCGCGCGGTCTTCGCGGCGATGTCAACGCTGCCGTGCCCCTGGTCGGTGTACTCGACGTAGTCCCAGTCGACGCCTTCGCGCTTGCCGAGTGACACGAGCTTGTCGCGGAACATCCGAGACTGGGAGACCGGGCAGCGCGGGTCGTTCGTGCCGTGGGTCATGAGGAGCTTCGCCGTGAGCTGATGCGCGAATTCGAGCGCGCTGCGGTCGCGCCAGAGCGCGCGATCCTGCTCGGGGTCGCCCATCTGCTCGCGGAGGAAGTAGCGGAAGTGCTCATAGCTCTCGTCCCACATCGCGTGCAGGTCGCAGATGCCGACCGCAGCGACGGCCGCTTTCCAGAGATCCGGCTTCTTCGTCGACGCGATGAACGTCATGAATCCGCCGTAGCTGCCGCCGTACACGCAGAGCCGCGCGGGGTCGACCTGCGGGAGCGCCTTCAGATAACGGGCGGCGTACTCGACGTCCTCGAGATCCTTGCCGCCCCAGTCACGGAGCGCCGCATCCCGGAACGGCACGCCGTACCCGGTGCTGCCGCGGATGTTCGGCTCGATCACCACGAAGCCGCGGCTCGCCATGAACTGCGCGAAGATGTCGAAGCTGCGGGTCCACTGGCCGGTCGGACCGCCGTGGACGTACACCATCGCTTTCAGCCTCGTCCCCGCGGGCACATCGTGCGGCATGTACAGCAGGGCCGGGATGCGCAGCCCGTCGAACGACTCGTACCAGACATGCTGCGCGTCGACGAAGTCCTTCGGGTCGATCGAGCCGTACTCGGCCGGCACCAGCGTCGTCGTGGTCCCGGTGTCGAGGTCGTGCAACGCGAGGGTCGGTCGCGCGGTCGGGGTGCTGTACAAGGCGACGATGCGGTGGTCGTCGTTGGCCCACTGGGCTTGCGCGACGATCCCCGCCGGGAGCGGCACGAGCTGCGCCTTCCCGGTCGCGGTCTCGTACGCGACGAGCTGCACCTGCGAGTCCACGTTCCGGCCTACGAGCAGGAACGTGCCGGTCTTGGAGAAACGCATCGAGTGCCCTTCGACGCCCTCGGCCCCGAGCCAGCGAACGGCGCCGCTCTCGAGGTCCAGGATGCCCGCGCGGTGCGTGCCGCTCGCGTCACTCGTCACCGCGAGGCGCGTGCCGTCGGGGTGCCACGCTGTGACGGAGTCCTGCGAGCCTGCGCGGACGCGGAATACGCGCTTCCGGTCGCTGCCGTCGGCGTTCATGACGTAGCCGTCGAGGTTCTTGGTCGACGGTGGCTCTTCGCTCCCGACGAACGCGATGCGCGAGCCGTCCGGGCTGAACCGCCCGCCGAATACCGGTGCGGCGAAGCTGGTCAGCGGGTGCAGGTCGCTCCCGTCGGGCCCCATCAGCCAGAGGTTCATCTGCCCAGGCTTGTCGGGCGACTCCGGGCGGCGCTTGTTCGTGTTGACGAGGATCGACCGGCCGTCAGGGGCGACGTCGGCCGCGTGCTCCTCAGCCTTCGGGTCCTGCGTGAGGCGGGTCACGGCGCCGGTCTTCGCGTCGATGCGGAAGAGATCGTGCTGCTCGTCTCCGGCGTTGTCCTTCGCGAAGACGAGGTAGCTGTCGGTCGGATCCCAGATGAAGAACGAGCGGAGCGCGCGAGGGACCTCCCCGTGGCTCAGCTGGGTCACGCCGCCGGTCTCGAGGTCGAGGATGTGCAGCTCGATCCGGCCGGTCGTGTCGGAGTAGAAGGCGACCTTGGCGCCGCCGTGCGATACGTCGAAGTGGTACAGGGTGGGCAGCCGCGCCAGCTCCTCGAGTGGGATGCGCACCGGCTGGACCATCGTGGCCACGGCCGGATGGTAGTCCCGGCCCGTCAGGGCGTGTCCGCCACCATCCGCGTGAAGAAGTAGGACAGAAGCCATTCGAGCAAGAGCGTCGCGCGGTTCCGCACGCCGAGCAGCTGCATCAGATAGTTCGCGCGCCAGACGGTCCACGCGGGCAGCCCGCCGAGGACGACGTTGCCGTACGTCGCGAGCTCCGCGCCGGCGTGCGTGCGCCCGAGCGCGACGAGATCGCCCTTGCGGTGATAGACGTACGGCTCGAGCGCTTCGCCGCGGACGAGGTGCGCGAGGTTGCGCGCGACCGCGGGGGCTTGGAGCACCGCGACCTGGGCCAGCTGCGGCAGCGGCTTCCCATGGTGCTCGAAGAATGCGGCGTCGCCGAAGGACAGCACGTCGTCGCGGCCGCCCGCGCGGAACATCTGATCGACCACGAGCCGCTTGTCCTTGGCCAGGGTCACGCCCGTCAAGCCGCTCACGAGCGGATGCGTACGCACTCCGCCGGCCCACACGATCGTTGCGCCGCGGAACTCCGTGCCGGTCTTCGTTCGCACGATCCCGTCGCCGACCTCGGACACGAGGCTCTGCAGCACGACCGTCACCCGTTGTTCGGCGAGCCGCTTCATCGCGATCCGCGCGAGGCGCTCGTCCATGCCCGTCAGCACGCGATCGGCGCCATCGATGAGCGTGATCGTCGCGTCGCGCACGAGGTCGAGCTCGGGGTACATCGTGCGCAGCGAGTGATCCATGAGGTCGCGCAGCGACGAGGCGAGCTCCACGCCGACCGGGCCGGCGCCGATGAGCACGAACGAGAGCAGCTCCCTGCGCCGCCCCGCATCGACCTCCCGCGCGGCGCGCTCGACGGTCTCGAGCACGCGTTTGCGGACGCGCAGCCCGTCCTCGAGCGATTTAACCGGCAGCGTGTGCTCCATGACGCCGGCGATCCCGAAGTCGTTCGTCACGCTGCCGGGCACGAGCACGAGATGCTCGTAGCCGAATTCGCCGTCGGCGGTGAGCACCGTCCGCCGCTCGAGGTCGATGCCCTCGACGTCCGTCCGCACGAAGCGCTGCCGGGCGTGCGCGATCGGAAGCCGCAACGGGTACGCCACCGCGTGCGGGGGCAGCTCCCCTGTCGCGACCTGGTAGAGGAGCGGCGTGAACAGGTGGTAGTTGTTCCGGTCGATCAGCGTGAGCTCCACCTCGCCCGGTCGCAGCAGCCGTTCGAGGCGCCGCACCAGGTGCAAGCCCGCGAACCCGCCGCCGACGACCACGACTCGCGCGGCCATCAGTTCGGCCGTCCGGCGGTCTCGACGCGGGTGAGCTCCTGCAGGTACGCCTTGGTGATCGGATCGTTGGCGTCGAGCTCGATCGCGATGGCCAGCCGCTCGCGCGCGGCCTCGACGTTGCCCGCGCGGAGCTGCCCGAACCCCGCGTCGGCGAGGTAGCCGGCGTCGTCCGGCCGCAGGCGCGCGGCAGCGTCGAGCATGGGCAGCGCGTCGGCGGTGCGGTCGGCCATGAGGAGCGC